>CAJLYG010000108.1 GCA_905210845.1 uncultured Prevotella sp. | reverse complement strand
TAATTTAACCGCAAAAAGGGTCGCAGTGAGCGTCAGGCGATGTCCTTTGATCTCAAAATCCCGCCTCAGGGTCCCTTCCTTCCATTTCTTTAGGTTGCCAATCATACAAAGCCAAGCACAATGGCCGGTCGTCTGGAACATGAGTTCATAATCTGTCGGGTCGGCAGGTTCAAGCAGGAAGACCTCGATCAAGGCACCTGTTTCCTTGCGGAAATGAATACGTGCCTGGATCACCTTCGTATTGTTGAAGATCATCAGGGCACCTTGGGGCAGATAATTCGGAAGATGATAGAAGATATCTTCCCCCACCTCCCCATGGCGATAGAGCAACAACTTACTGTGATCGCGTTGCGCGATAGGGAACTTTGCTATTCTCTCGTCAGGCAGAGGATAGTTATAATCACTAATTTTTATATGTTTTGTATCCATTATCTGATAATTAAGCCATAGAAGATGGCATAACAAAATGTAAAGACGAGCACAGATATCACCACGTCGACATCACAGAGGCTATAACCGGTACTCGTATATTGCGTTGAGATATAGTTGAGCTTGGGACTGACCTTGAAGTATACCTTCTGATATAGCAAATAGACAGAAACTGCTACGATGGCTCCCCAAAGAAGTCCACAAAGGATGTCACCAGGGTAATGCAGCCCTAAGTACATACGGGTATAGCAGTTGACTAACGACCAAAGGATCAAGAATGTATTGAACAGCTTATTCCTGACCAACAAACAGAAGAACAAAGCTATGGAAAAGGTGTTCGCCGCATGTGCGGAGAAAAAGCCATAGTCGCTTCCACGCATATTGTTCACGACATCAACTGTGTATTTAATCAGCGGGTCATTGCTTGGTCGCCAACGGGCTATCCAAGGCTTCATCACGAAGTCAGCAACGCCACCTGCCAAGATCACGCAAAGGACAACACTGCAAACGACTAACATGATCTGCGCCATCGTCTCATTGTTCTTAACAACCAAGTAGAAAAGGGACAGATAGAGGGGAATCCAGGTAAAGCCCGAGGTAAGGGTGGTCATCACACCATCCATAAACAAAGAGTCACTCCCGTTAAAGAATCCCAGAAGAGCCCTGTCTAATTCCATTAACGTCTCTAGCATGTCAGATTTCCTCTATTTGTTTGGTCTGTATCCATCCCTCGCGTCCGTCATCCAAGCGGATGCCTCTCCATTCCTTGATACTCTTGTCCGTGATATTCACGTGGGTTCCCTCATGGATAATAAACTGGTCGGCACCACTCTTGACTGGAGTCTTCTTGACCGAGACAGACGGAGCGATGACTATGGCACCTTTCCGATTCTCAAGCTCTTCTTTCTGTTGGTATGCAAACAAATTACTCAACAGGAAAAGGACAAGGAACACGATCGCGCCAAAGAACCCCGCCTTCTTCATCCACATCACGGGCACAAACAGATAGACCAACAGCAATGCCAACACCAAGATAATGGACACAATGGCAACCGTTGCCCAATTGTCGACACTGGTGAAGTTGACTAAGGAATGATACCACGTCACAAAGAACATCTCACTCTCAGGGGTGATTTTATCAATGGTCTTGCTACGTGCAAACTGCAAGTTGAAGTTAATGTCCTTGTCACCTGGCGATAGCATGTGGGCACGCTCATAAGCCAAGACAGCCTGGGTGATATTGTCTGAGCGATAATAAGCATTTCCCAAGTTATAATACAGGTCGGCACTCACGCCTTTTTGCAATAGCTCTTGGTAATCCTTAATGGCTTGCTGGTAATTGCCCTTCCTATACTCCGTGTCCGCATTCTGTTTCGTGACGGCATAGGATGCCGCTGGCATCATCAACAGGAGCAGAAGCAGGAAGGCAAGGGCACTGCCATGACCGTGGGATTTCTTATTTTTCTTCATGACGTCTTCTATTCTGGTGATCGCAGTCATTGCTGAATCAAAGGTCTTATTCATATTTCCAGCCACATCACCCGGTGCATAACGCTCAAATTCACATTCGTCGAGTGCGCTCGTAAATTTCCGGATGGTTTCCTCATCCACGTCGTGACTCTGAAGGGTCTCCACGATGTTCTCTCGGGAGAGCTTCTCTGCGGGCATGTTCAACTTATCTCCCATGTAACCCCATAGCGCGCGCAGCACCTCATCATAGAATTCGTTAGCCTTGCCAGCCCACATGAGCTTATTGGCGGTACGCAACCGTTTCGTAGCTACCTTATTAGCCTTCTTGCCCCGCATTTTAACAAGGTCGGCATTGTCGATGGCACGCTGGCGGAAGATGACAAGCAAGACAATGAAAGCAAGCAATGGGATCAGCAGGGCAATCCAATAAGTAGACGAGCCGAAGAAGAACTCATCAATAGCATGCTGATGTGTATCTCCTAATTTGAGGGCATGGATGTCCTGATCCTTCTCATCCGTGTAATCAGTGACGTTGCCATTGCTACCATCGCCTTTGCCAACAGTAATGTCAAAGGCCTGGGTCTTGATGGTCTTGTACTGGTTGAGATCAGTATCGAAATAGGTGAACGTAATAGGATTGATATGGTATTTCCCCTGGTTACGAGGAACGACAAGGATATCATAGATCATATTGCCCTCCACCCCATTTGCTGTCAGCTTGGTCTTGTCCGTTACCTTAGGGTCATACTTATCAAAATCTTTAGGGAAAACGACCGTTGGCTGCTTGATCAGCTTCAGGTTACCGATTCCACCCACGACAATGCGCAGGTTTACGGGATTCCCCGCTTTTACATCGGTCTTGTTCAACTGTGCGGAGATATTGAATTTCCCAACGCCACCGGAGAAATTGGCAGGGCGAGTAGGTAATGGGTCTACATGGATAGTGATACCCGGGGCATCAATGTTCCTATGTACTTCCACATAACCGGAGCCACCATTGAAGAACGCCTCAAAAGGATCAACGGAGCGGTTCTGCTGCACGACAATCCCCTTAAAGGTGATACTCGGTATTTTCAAGTCGCCTGTCATCTGGGGATACATCACGTACTGGCTCCACGTAACACAACGGTAGTTCTTGCCGTTCACCCGTTCCAAATGGAATGACTTCTGCTGGGGAAGCTGCACTTCCTGCGTGTGGAATCCCGTTAGGTCCGGCATCTTCCCTTCCAACTGTGTCAGGTCGACGGTGGTATATACCTTATAGGTAAGCAACACGGGTTCCTGTTCATGTACCCGGCGCTTATTGGCACTTACCTTGATAAACAAGTCGTTACCGGTAATCGCTGAACCGGCAGCCCGCATCTTAGGACCACCTTCCTCATCCTCGTGCATTCTCGGGGCACCATTGCCAGACGGGCGTGACGATCCGGAGATGACGATCCTATAGGGAGACGAGGAAATGGTGCGGTTCCCTACCTTTGCATGTGCAGCAGGCAGTGTGTAAGTCCCGTTCTTGCTGGCATACAACGTGTAGGTATAAGTGATGGAAGAAGAGCTGCTTGTGTGTCCGTTGACCATCTGGAAACTGGACTGCTGGGAAGTATAAGGTCCCGCGATGACCTCTACTTCATCGGTCGTACGTATTCCCGAGCGGAAGTCTTCCACATCCTGTGTGTTGACCGTATATGCCACACGGAAATTCTCACCGACGCTAACCCTCGACGGTGCCGATACCGAGATATGCTGTGCCTGGATGCCCAATGCTACCAACAACAACACATATAATATAATCGATCGTTTCATATTCTCAACCTATAACTGTAAAAGAATCTATCATGAGAAGCCCGAAAGAAGGAACGGAGCCATTCCTACCAGTTCTGCTGGAGCGTACGCCGCCGGGGCTGCTGCATGGCTTTCTTCAGGCGCTGCTGTGTGGCCTGTTCTTCCTGCATGGCAGCATTCAGGAGCTGTTCAGCATTATCCTTGCTCATCTGCTCTTTAGGCTGTTGCTGCTTCTGCTGGTTCTTTTTGTCCTGATCCTTATTCTGGTTCTTATTCTGTTTATCCTTATCCTTCTTTTGATCCTTGTTCTTCTTGTTCTTGCCCCCGCCATTCTTCTTCTGGTTTTTCTGCTGACGCTTGCAAAGCGCTAGGTTATAGCGGGTCTGGTTGTCATTGGGATTGTTGCGCAATGACTCCTCATAGGCTTGGATTGCCTCGCCGAACATCTGGTGCCCCTGGCAGATCGTCCCTATATTATGGTAGACCTTTGCCTTGCGCACCTTGCCTTTTTCCAACTGTGCAGACTTCTGGTATTGGATGATGGCGGCAGAATCTTTCTGCTGTGCCTGAAGGGCGCAACCTAAATTATAGTAAGCCTGGGCATTCCCTGCGTTCTTCCCAATGGCCTTCCGATACTCCACCTCTGCCTTGGCATACTGCTGCTGACGGAACAGCCTGTTTCCTTGGCGGATCAGTTGTCTGTCGTTTTGTGCCATTCCGTCGAGGGCAAACGCCATCAAGGCGACCCACAATACCAAAATATGTAAATATCTATTCTTCATTGAACCATCAACTTTGAGCATGGACTTTCTCTGTGCTATTTCTTCTTGAATAACTTGACATTCTTGAGCAACGGATTCTTCGATTCCAAAATACAGATCTCAAGGATCAACAACAGGATAACCAAGATACCGAATGCCTGGAACTGTTCATCGTATTCACTGTAGATCACGCTTTGCGTTTCACCTTGCTGCAACTTCGTCAGTGCGTCATTCAATTGTTCTTGCGCGGAACTGGTATTATCCACATGGATATACTTCCCACTTCCTGCCTGTGCCAATTGCTGGCACATCTGTTCATTGAGATGGGTGAGCACCGTCTGCCCATTGCGATCCTTCATGTAACCACCGTTCCCATCAGGGATAGGAGCCCCTTGACTGCTGCCGACGCCAAGGATAAAGACGTTGATGCCTTTTTTCTTGGCAGCTTTGGCAGCTTCCACTGCCCCACCCTCATGATCCTCACCATCGGTGATCACGATAATGGCCTTGCCCACCTTATCCTGTTGCGTGAAAGAATTCATTGCCAACTGGATGGCATGACCGATATCCGTACCTTGTGTGGCAATCAGCGATGGGTCTATATTCTGGAGGAACATCTTCGCCGACACATAATCCGAAGTGATTGGCAACTGTACAAAGGCATCACCGGCAAACACGATCAAGCCAATGCGGTCGTTGGTGAAATGGTCTACCATGTTCTCCACTAACAGTTTGCTTTTATCCAACCGTGAGGGGATGACATCCTCGCACTTCATGGAATTGCTGATATCCAGGCAGATCATGGTCTCGATGCCATGCCTTTTCTCATGTGAGATCTTGGAGCCCGTTTGCGGGCGCGCAATCATCACGATGAGCAGGGCAAGGGCTGCCTGCATGAGCCAGAACTTCACCGTCGGACGATACTTCGACACATCCGGCATCAAGTCCTTCAATAAGCTGGGGTCACCAAACTTACGAAGTTTCTTTATTCTTTGTCTCCAGCCAATCAACCGGATCAACGCCAAAACGGGTATGATCCATAGCAGCCAGAGATATACAGGGTCTTCAAATCTAAACATCTTTCTTATGATTCTACGGGATCCTGCGCAAGACGGTTGTCCTCAGCAGGATTTCCAACAACATACAGATAAAGGCAGCGATGGCGAAGGGCTGGTAAGCCTCATAGCGCTTGGAGAACTTCTTGACGCTCATCTTCGTCTTCTCCAACTTGTCGATGTCCTTATAGATCTGTTTCAACTGTCTGTTATTCGTTGCACGATAGGTGTTGCCATCTGTCGTGGCGGCAATGTCGCTCAAGGTCTTCGTGTCGATGTCTACCGGCATCTTGATATACTCGATATGCCCTCCCACGGGAACGGGATAAGGAGCCACCTTGTTGGAGCCCACGGCAATCGTATAGACGCGGATACCTAAGCTCTTGGCAATCTGTGCTGCCGTCATCGGAGAGATGTCACCCATGTTATTGCTTCCATCGGTAAGCAGGATGACAACCTTGCTCTTGGCCTTGGAGCCCTTCAGTCGACTGATGGCATTGGCAAGTCCCATACCCACAGCCGTACCGTCTTGGATCAAGCCGCGCGCGGCAATGTCTGTACGGACATTCTGCAGGAGGTTCAGCAAGGAGGCATGGTCGGTGGTCATCGGGCATTGGGTGAAAGCCTCACCGGCAAAGATGGTCAAGCCAATATTATCATCTGGACGACCGGAGATAAACTCTGCCGCCACATTCTTGGCAGCCTCGATGCGATTCGGCTTCAGGTCTTCTGCCAACATCGACGTAGATACGTCCATCGCAAGCATGATATCAATGCCTTCCGTCGTTCTGTTGTCCCAGGAATTGCGAGTCTGGGGCCTTGCTAAAATCACAACGATGAGCGTAAAGGTGATACACCTCAACAACATCGGCATGTGGGTCAGCCTGATGCGCCAGCTCTTCGGTGCGAAGCGATAGATATAGGTATCGCTCAACCGCATCGTCGGCTCACTCTTCTTCCTGTAGAGGAAATACCACAGGATATAGGGTATCAAGAGCAGGAGCAGCAGGAAATATTCTTTATTTACAAATTCCATGGTTCAAAGTACTTACATCGACAACTGGGTCACCCGGATCAGTACATAGACCAACAGGGCGATCACAATCGCCAAGATAACATATATGAGCGACTTAATGGTGATCCGCGCATGACGGGTCCGCTTGTCTTCCTCACTCAGTTTCGGAACGATCTTCTCCGTGGTCTCCTCGCCTTCTATCTTCGTCTGGTCGATGAAGTTGATGGCATTCACCAAGTTCAAGTCGTTCTCATTAATCAAAGTCGAATATTTTGCAAACTTCACCAGATCGGCGGTCTGGAACAGTTCCTTCAGCTCATCCATCATCTTCTGGTCGCCGGTATGCTGCAGGCGGTCGATGATCTCCGAGGAGGTCATCTCCATGGCATTGAACCCAAACCGCTCATTGATATACTGACGGATGGTATCGGTCAACTGCGTGTAGTATGTCTTTTGGTCTTCCGACGTGCTCAAATGCGCTGCCTTGATCTGGTCGATTGCATTCAGGGCACGCTGATGGGGAAGCAGTCTCTTGACAAACCTCACATGCGTGATGATCGGCTTGTTCTCACGCAGTCGGATAAAGAGATAATAGCCTACCCCACAAAGCAATAGCATGAGAACGCTCAACCAAAACACGCCACTCCATTCACTCCAGAGGAAAGGATTGTCCTGCACATCCTTGGGAGGATAGAACTGATTAGGGTGCAAGGTATCCACATCCACGGTGATGACCTTCAGGGCTGCCGGGTTGGCTGCATAACTTTTCCCATCCACCTTCACTTTCATGCCTGGGATGGCATAGAGCTTCTCATCGAAACTGGTGAGGGTATAGGTCTTCTGCACTTTCATCATCCCATTGTCCAAGGATGTGGTGTCCGCAGGGGTCGATTCCAAGACTTCAACGCCTGGCGTGATCTGCTGGGTGCGCTTGAACTGAGGGAAGACGACATGCTGCCCTTTCTTGGCAGTGACGCCCACCGTCATGTGCGCTTGCTGCCCAATCAAGATGGCAATAGAGTCTATCTTCTGCTCTACTGCAATCTCTTGCGCGACAGCTGTCAGTGCCAGCAGCAGTCCTACTATGATAATTCCTACTTTCTTCATACTTTATCCACGTTGTGCGAACAGCAACATCATCGACTTTACGTAATCCTCATTGGTGGCAATGGAAGTCCAGTCGACCTTGCTCTTGGCAAAGGTCTGCCTAAGGCTTTCCTCCCGTTGCATCCAATAGCGCGTGTGCGCCAGGCGGAGCTTCTTGTTGGACGTATCGATGAACATCTCATGTCCGGTCTCCGCATCCTTCACCTTCATCAACCCGATATCAGGCAGCATCTTCGCACGGGGGTCATACACCTGTATGGCTACCACATCATGCTTTGAATTGGCAATCTGCAGGGGCTTCGTGAAATCCGCCCGTGTATAGAAATCGCTCAGGACAAACGCCGTACAACGACGCTTCATGACCCGCGTGAGGTATTCCACGGCCATGCCAATGTCTGTCTTGGGGCTCTGAGGATGAAAGTCGAGCATCTCACGGATAATATAAAGGATGTGCTTGCGCCCTTTCTTCGGGGGGATATACTTCTCGATCCTGTCGGAAAAGAAGATCACGCCGATCTTGTCATTATTCTGGATAGCGCTGAACGCAAGCGTTGCCGCGATCTCGGTCACCATGTCCTTCTTCATCTGACGCGCCGTCCCGAAGTCGAGGGAGCCGGACACATCGATCAACAGCATCACCGTCAGCTCGCGCTCTTCCTCGAATACCTTCACGTACGGGCGATGGAAGCGGGCGGTCACGTTCCAGTCGATGTCACGGACATCATCCCCGAACTGATATTCGCGCACCTCCGAGAAGGCCATACCCCTCCCCTTGAAGGCAGAGTGGTACTGTCCTGCGAAGATGTTCTGACTCAGTCCACGGGTCTTGATCTCGATCTTCCGTACTTTCTTTAATATCTCAGACGTTTCCAATTGATCATGATTTATCTGACAACAACAGAATGGAACCTTATGGAACCTCTACCTTATTGACGATCTTCGAGACGATCTCCTCACTGGTGACATTGCTCGCCTCCGCCTCATAAGAAAGTCCAATGCGGTGGCGCATGACATCATGCACGACTGCACGCACATCCTCTGGCACCACGTAGCCACGATGTTTGATAAAGGCATACGCTCGGGCTGCCTTCGCCAAATTGATGCTGGCACGAGGAGAGCCACCAAAGGTAATCATGTCCTTCAGCTCGGTCAGTCCATAACGGTCTGGATAACGACTGGCGAAGACGATATCTGCGATATACTGCTCGATCTTCTCGTCAATATAGACTTGGTTAACCACCTCGCGGGCATTCAGGATCTCCTGTGCTGTCGTCACTGGCGTGACCTTCGGCAGGGAGCCTGCCAAATTCTCGCGGATGATCATTTTCTCCTCATCCAGTGTCGGATAGTCGATCACGACCTTCAGCATGAAACGGTCGACCTGCGCTTCCGGCAACTGATAAGTGCCTTCCTGCTCAATCGGGTTCTGGGTAGCCATCACGAGAAAAGGATTCGGCAGGTGGAAGGTCTCTTCCCCTATCGTCACCTGATGCTCCTGCATCGCCTCTAAGAGGGCACTCTGCACCTTGGCAGGGGCACGGTTGATTTCATCCGCCAAGACGAAGTTGGCAAAGACGGGACCTTTCTTCACATGGAACGACTCGTCCTTCTGGGAATAAATCTGGGTGCCGATGACATCGGCTGGCAAGAGGTCCGGAGTAAACTGGATACGACTGTAGTCGGCATCAATCAACTGCGCCAATGTCTTGATGGCAAGGGTCTTGGCAAGACCTGGGACGCCTTCCAGCAACACATGCCCGTCACTTAGCAGCGAGATCAGCAAGGAGTCGACAAGATGCTTCTGTCCTACTATCACGCGGTCCATACCTGTTTTCAGGTTGGTAACGAAACCGCTTTGTTGTTCAATCCGGACATTCAATTCCCGGATATCAATAGATTCTGCCATATTAAAATCTTTTTGTCAATTATAAATTTGTCGCAAAAGTACAACATTCCCTTTAGATAAGGGCAACAATCCACCTAAATTATATTAAAAACATGTTACTAAACACTTATTTTAAGAAAGTTTTACGAGAAATGGGGGATCATTTAGGCTTTCCCAACAGGATGCTGTCAAGATTCATTTCCGTACGAAAAGGAACAGAAAGGGCATTCATCCCATTTAGGATAGGCTAATAGGGAAGTCTTATTGGTAAGAATCTATTTTACATTATATCTCCCGAAACCAACCGACTGACGGTGGTTGACATTCTCTTTTTAGCGATCTCTGGGCGAAGGGCTTCCTCGCTCCGTGTTCCCTCAGGGTTGATGCAGACTATCGTCCGAAAGCCTGCGCGTGACAAGACCGCAGGATCGGCGACCTGTCCTGCCACCAAGGCAACGGGAATGCCTTGTCGCATGGAGCGTTGCAAGATCACGTACGGCAATTTCCCCATCACCGTCTGGCGGTCGGCCTTCCCTTCTCCCGTCACGACAAGATCCGCTCCTGCCAAGAGATCATCAAAATGAAGCAAGTCAAGCAATAAGTTAGCGCCTGACATTACCTTAGCATTCAAATATTCAAGGAAAGCATAACCCAATCCGCCAGCTGCCCCCGCTCCTTTCTCACGGCTGCGATCAAAGCCGAAATGGCGGGCCGACATCT
>CAJLYG010000107.1 GCA_905210845.1 uncultured Prevotella sp. | reverse complement strand
GACATGTACACGCAAGAAGGACGTTGAAGGGCTTAGTTGCGGATTTGAGGCTCAACAGATAGGGCATATTGGAGCAACTCATCAAGAGAAGGCAAAGCACCACATTAAAAAGGAACTTTGCCATAGGTGCATGCAAACATCTCAGAAGGTATGATATCCTTGACTCTACTAAGCAGAGCCAAGGGTATCTGGAACCTAAAGTCATTTAAACGTATGCTTCATCGGCTTGCCTATCCAAATATCAGGCGTTTGCAGGCCTAAGCGTATGCTATTGTTGGGGCGACATCAAATTGCATCATGACATCTTTGAACTCACCGCCATCTCTTACATTCTTCCCACAGATCACAAAAGGAGTAAGCATTTCCTCCTTCGTCTTTCCACCATGTCCTTTGTTAATGCCACCATGGTCGGCTGATATCATAAAGATGGTGTCGTCAAAGATGCCTGCATCTTTCACTGCCTGTACCAATGTACCTACGCACTTGTCTAATCTCTCCAGTCCCTGGATGTATTCGGCACCATCATATCCCTTTGAATGGCCATAATAGTCAAGGCTTCCAAAATACACCATCGCCAGCATGGGCTTGCTATCCTTAATAAACTGGGCAGCCTTTTGACAATTGGGTTCGGGAACGGGCTCCCCGTCCGGATCATAGCTTTGCCGGTCGACCGCCAAGGTGTCAATCACATACTTAATACCGATCCAATCATAGAAACACCCCGTGACAGCCTGCGGCTGCTGCTCCTTCAGGACAGAGAAGATGGTAGGGAAAATACCATGCTGATTCGTCACTACAGACGGGATCTCCGGCTTCTGGGAATCCCATTGTAAATATCCGTGCATCGCCGGACAAGCCCCCATGAGCATGGTAGCCCAGTTGACGGCTGAGGAAGATGGGAGGACGGAACGTTTGTGCAACGTATAGCATCCACGATCCATCAAGTTTTGGATGTTAGGGATCTTATTTGTTTCAGATAGGCTTTTGGTCGTCCATCCATCAAAACAAATCAGGACCACATGCTTTGCCTTCGGTTTGGCAACTGTCACTGGCGCCATAGACAAAGCCATTAAGACAATAAGTAATAATCGAATATTCTTCATAACTTTTCTTTTAACGTTGTTCGAATTTTACCACAAATCCTCCTCCCGCCTGCAACGGTTCTCTCAGCATGGTGTTACGTGTCACCTTGCCCTTTTTAATCACGATTCGCCTGCGCTGCCCTATATCGTCCGTGGCCATTTGCATGGTGTATTTGCCTGGGCTCAGGAAAGGCAATTTGCTCTTGAACTCCATTGGCGCATCTCCATTGATAACGGCCAGATACCACACGGTGCCTTTGCGGCGCGCTATAGCAGCCACCTTGCCTATCTTGCTGATGCCCAGCGCGCGGGTCTCATCCCACATGACCGGAACGTCCTCGATAAACTTACGGGCAGGACAGTTGAGCATGTCGTCCATGTCGGCAGATAGGATGAGCATGGGTGAAGTAAAGAGATAGATGGAAGCTATCTGCATGCCGAAGGTTACCTGAGGCGAGCAGGAGCCTCGGAAGTTAAGTGGTGTATAGTCGGCTGGACCAGCCAGCCAACGGGTAAAGGGTAGCACAGTGTTGTGGTAAGGCCACGACGGTCCCGGAGCCCAGGAATTCTCGCCACCCACACACTCCAAGCCTCTTACTGCCTCCTTTGCCAACAGGTTGGGATAGGTGTAGTTGTCACCGGTGGGTTTGTTGACGCCATGGAAGATAACCATCAGATGATGGCGGGCTGCATCCTTTAGGATGTCCTCCATGAGGTTCACGGTAAAGAGGTTCTCCGTATGGAAGAAGTCAATCTTCAAGCCTTTCACGCCAGCCTTCTCACAATGGCTCATGAAGTCCTCACGCTCTACGGGATCGATGAGCCCACGGTCGGTGACATTGCCGGGGCGAATGCACGATGATCGCCATACCCAAATACCTACATGCTTGGGCGTGGCATAATCTACCACGTTCCTCAGCATCTCCCACTTATCCTTGCCATAGCCCTTGTCCTGCGTGTTAGGCCAGTCCTCCCAGCCATCATCTATCAGCACATATTCAAGACCCAGTTGCGAGGCACCGTCAACGTACCTCTTGATCACAGGGATCGAGAGCCTGTCCTTGTCTTCCACCAGCCAGGTGAAGGAAGCCCGCCCCGGCTTGATCCACTCAGTCTTGTTGCCCTGGGGAAAAAGCGTGGGATCAGGTCGGTCAGAGACTGACGCGATCAGGTGGTTGTTGACCAGCCCATCCAGATCGTGTGCCAGCATTAGCACGCGCCAAGGCGTCACCACTTCACTGTTTCCCTTGCGAGGCGAGACCACGAAGGGCACGTCACGCACCTCTGAGTGGTAGTATCTCGACTCAGGCAGACCAGTGATAGTGCCTGATACCATATGTCCCTTGTTCTCCACGTAGCCAAACTGTACCCGGTTGCCTTGGCAACCGAACATCACGGCACCATGGTAGTTCCGCAGATTTGCCTCGGTGAGGGCGGCATAGACACCACCCTTGAGCAGGAAGGTAGCAGGCGGGGCTAAGAGCTCCCCGTTGATGTTCTCGATGCCACGATCCTGGTAAGCCTGCAACCAACCATATTGGAAAGGACCACTGGCATACCACACGCGAGTGCCTCCGGGGAAAGTAAAAGCGGTCTGTTCGCCATAGACACACACGGCATGGCGTGTAGGATAACAATAGCGAAAGGCCACGCCGTCGTCGAACTCGCGCACCTCTATTCCGTAAGGTCGCCCGGCGGCATCCTTTAATAGATAGGTACGGTGATGGGCTTCTGTCTCTGTGATGCCTGTCAGCGTCACGCCACTACCCAAAGGAATATTATCGATGTTAAGGCCCAACGGGGATGTGGGGATGACGGTCATACCGTCAAACTGTACCTCGAAGCAAGGTGTGCCGTCCAAGACGTGCAAGTTGAAGCGCGCCTGCGAGAAGCCAAGCAGACAGGATAAAAGAAGGATAAAAGTACATGCAGCATATCTCATAACTAAAATCTTTAATAATACGACGGATGATGGTCGCACAGGTAAATAAATATCGCTCTATAATGTGCCACTATCCTGTTTTTGATATTTTGTACAAACATACAGAAAATTTCACAGATCAAAAATGGACAAAACGTAAAAGATGATGGACGATCTTATTGTAACGGAAATATAATACCAAGCGAACTCTTCCGTGGGTGCCCTCAACGGAGGAACAAAGCCCGCATGGCATTGAGGACACAGAGGACCATGACACCTACATCCGCGAAGACTGCCATCCACATCGTGGCAATTCCGAAGAAGGCAAGGACAAGTACCAACACCTTGATGAAGATGGCAAAGCCCGTGTTCTCCCGGGCGATCGCCAAGGTCTTGCGCGCGATCTTGATGGCAAGCGCGATCTTCGAGAGCTTATCGTCCATCAAGACAACATCCGCAGCCTCGATAGCAGCATCCGAGCCTAAGGCTCCCATGGCAATCCCGACATCCGCACGTGCCAAGACCGGTGCATCATTGATCCCGTCGCCCACAAAGGCAAGTGTCCTGCCCTGGGGCTTTTCGTGTAGGAGTTTTTCCACATAGCCTACCTTATCTTGTGGGAGGAGCCCGGCATGATACTCGTCCAAGGCGAGTTGCCCGGCAACATACTTTCCTACTTCCTCATGATCACCCGTCAACATGACGGTCCGCTCCACGCCAGCCTTTTTGATTGCCTGGATGGCATTCTTCGCATCTTCCTTAATGGCATCGGCAATGACGATGTGCCCGGCATAGGCTCCCTCAATAGCGACATGTATGATCGTCCCCACCTTATGGCAAGGATGCCATTTCGCACCGATGGCATCCATCATCTTCGAGTTGCCCACGCACACGACCTTTCCGTTGACCCGGGCACGGATGCCCTGACCAGCTATTTCTTCTACATCTTCCACGGAACAACCGTCATCCTCATGCTGATAGGCTTTTTTCAAGGACATAGCGATCGGGTGCGTAGAAAAGCGCTCGACATGCGCAGCAAGATGCAGGAGCTCATGGGCTTGGATCAGGTCTGGATGGACGGCTTCCACCTCAAACTGTCCCTTGGTGAGCGTACCGGTCTTATCGAAGACAACAGTATGGAGCTTGGCGAGCGTTTCCATATAGTTGCCGCCCTTGATGAGAATACCCTTCCGACTCGCCCCGCCAATGCCACCGAAGAAGGTCAAGGGAACAGAGATCACCAAGGCGCAAGGACAGCTTACCACCAAAAAGGTGAGGGCACGGTACAACCAAGCAGGCAACGCCGTGACATAGCTCTCAGCAAAGAATGGGGGAATGAAGGCGACTAAGATCGCGACACATACCACCACAGGCGTATAGACATGGGAAAACTTCCGGATAAAGGTCTCGCTCTTCGACTTATGGGAAGTAGAGTTCTCTACCAAATCGATGATCTTTGAGACCGAAGACTCACCAAACGTTTTGGTGACCTTCACCTTGAGTACTCCACTGATATTGACACATCCCGAGATGACCTCAGAGCCCTCATTGACATCCCGGGGTACGCTCTCACCGGTCAACGCCACCGTGTCCAAGGCTGAGACGCCATCTATGATAACGCCATCGAGGGGGACTTTCTCCCCAGGCTTGACCAGAATGGTCTCACCTACCTTCACCTCTTCAGGATCCACAACCATAGCCTGTCCTTCACGCAGCACATTCGCCGCATCGGGACGGATATCCATCAACTGCGAGATAGAACCCCTGCTCTTATCCTCGGCATAATCCTCAAAGAGCTCTCCCACCTGAAAGAAGAGCATGACAAACACGGCTTCCGGGAACTGACTTTCCGCGCCAGGGAGGAACCCGATGAAGAGGGCACCGATTGTTGCCACGCACATCAAGAAGTCCTCGTTGAACGCATCTCCCTCCGTAAGTCCCTCCACGGCTTCCTTGATCACGTCCCAACCGATATAGAGATAAGGAATGAGATAGATGATGAACAACTGCCACGTCTGAAGGTACAGGGTCTTCTCCACGGCCACTGCACCGACCAGCAGAATGGCTGCTATGATGATTCTTAATAATTTCGGATTTACTTTTTTCATATCGATTCTTTTGATTTTGAATGCAAAGGTACACAGGATCTTTTGCAACTGGGTTGCAAAGTGGGCTTACTGTAGGTAGAGGAGCGTTCTTCACCTATATCTACCGAAGCATCTTAGCCAAATTATGGTATTTCGGTAAGACCTATGCCGACATCTACGATGCCTATTACTTCAACGGGCATTGGAAAACCATAAAATTTCAAATACAACCAATAAAATCAACCGAACAACGTTATTCAAAAAAGACAATCTATGAAAAGGAATATCATCAGCATATTAGCCTTGCCCCTACTCTAACATATGGAACCATGCAGGCTGCACCACAGAAAATGAACGTCACTGTCCATGGGGACACGACGATCCTTCAGATAAAAAATCCGAAGAGATACTTGATCCTTCCCAGTGATGCCATCGGGCAGATCGGGGCCGTGGCTTTGATGGCAATAGGGGTCGTATACCTGTTTACTTATATCCGGAATGTTCAACATTAAACTCACAATATCATGGATCAGAAATATGTCGTAGGATTAGGTGAAGCACTCTGGGACGTGCTTCCAGAAGGAAAGAAGTTAGGGGGCGCTCCCGCCAACTTCGCTTATCACGCAGGTCAGTTCGGACTGAACTCGGTCGCTGTCAGTGCCCTCGGCGAGGATCATTCCGTTTAACGATGAAATCAAACAGGTGGCCGAACATTGCCAGGCAGTCTGCTGGGGATCGCTTGCACAACGCAACGAGGTGAGTAGGAGGAGCATCTACCAGTTCCTTGATACCACCCCGAAAGGCTGCATGAAGATATTCGACATCAATTTACGTCAGAACTTTTATTCCAAGGAGGTGATCCGCGAATCCTTGAAGCGGTGCAATATCCTGAAGATCAACGATGAGGAACTCGTCATCATCGGCAGGATGTTTGGCTATCCCGGTCTTGACATCGAAAACAAATGCTGGTTGATCTTAGGGAAGTACGACTTAGACATGTTAGTACTCACGTGTGGGATCAATGGCAGTTATGTCTTTTCCCGGGGGGAGATCTCTTTCTTAGAGACGCCCCACGTGGAGGTCGCCGACACCGTAGGGGCAGGAGACTCTTTCACCGGCAGTTTCTGCGCTGCCATCCTCAGTGGGAAGAGCATACCGGAAGCCCATCGCTTAGCGGTTTCCGTCAGTGCCTATGTCTGCGCGCAAAACGGTGCCATGCCTGAGCTGCCTTCCTCTCTAAAAGAAAAAGTATAAACCATAAAACGGGATATGCCGAGTGGCGCATATCCCGTTTTATTTTACAAGCTAATCGTATAGGTTTCCCCTCGTGTTGTTGGGAAGCTGATCTGATTGTCTCCCGTGGCTTTCGTTGAGATCGGATTCCCGCGGGAATCCTTCACCTTCATTCTGGCAACGCCCCGATAGATCACGGTACAAGGCACTCCACTCCCTGATTGGATATGGGACTTCGTCAACCGTCCTCCCTTCCATTCCATGTCGACGATGAAATTGCCACGCGCCCTGATCCCAGTGATCGAGCCACTGCCCCAAGCGTCTGGCAAGGCAGGCAGCAATTGGAGAGCACCGGTCTGGCTCTGTAACAACATCTCCGTCACGCCGGCTGTGCCTCCAAAGTTACCGTCAATCTGGAAAGGTGGGTGCATATCCCACAGATTGTCGGCTGTCCCGTTCTTCAGCAGGTTGCCATACAGCACGTAAGAATGATTGCCATCCAACAACCGTGCCCATTGGTTGAGCTTCCAACCCATGCTCCATCCCGTGGCACCATCCCCCCGATGCTCCAAGACCACCTTGCATGCCTGCGCAAGGTCTGGGGTCGTCACCGGACTGATCGTGTGTCCAGGATGCAATCCAAACAGATGGTTCACATGGCGATGGTGATCGTTCGGGTCGTCAATATCCTTGCTCCACTCCAACAGCTGACCATAACGCCCGATCTTATAAGGCACGAGATGGTCGAGGATCTCCTGCCATTGGCCGATCTTGTCCTCATCAACCCCTAACACCTTGGCAGCAGAGA
Organism: uncultured Prevotella sp.; assembly: GCA_905210845.1. GTDB lineage: Bacteria > Bacteroidota > Bacteroidia > Bacteroidales > Bacteroidaceae > Prevotella. Next base: position 3,208 of record CAJLYG010000107.1, on the reverse strand, counting down.
TCGCATCCAAGAGGATCTCACGGGCTACCGCATGGCAATAGGTTGCCCCTTCATCCACGGAACCATGCTCTGGGGAGGCACTGGGAGCTGCTGTATAAGTGCCATCTGGCTTCTTCCAAAGATAATCCTGGGTAAACTCAGCCGCACCCTTGATCAAAGGATAGCCTTCCTTACGCAGCCACTCCACGTCACGGGTATAGTCGTAGTAGTCCCAGATATGCGTGGCGAGCCACGGACCAGCCATAGGACTCAGGTTATACTGCATGGCACGATCGCGCAAGGGGGTGGTCAAGCCAAAAGGATTCGAGGAGATAGACGTCGTCCAGCCCCGTGCACCAAAATAATCCTTAGCCGTCACGGCCCCACCTTTTACCTGTGACTTGATATAGTCGATCATCGGCTGCATGCACTCTAACAGGTTATCCTGCAATGCCGGCCAATAGTTCATCTGGATGTTGATGTTGTTATGATAGTCGCAATGCCAAGGACCGTCGATATTATTCAGCCACAAGCCTTGTAGGTTGGCTGGGAGGTTATTGCGGGAGGAGGCGATCAAGAGGTAGCGACCATACTGGAAATAAAGTGTCTCTAAATAAGAATCCTTCACCCCTTTCCGATAATCCTTCAACCGATCGCCCGTCGCCTTGGTCAGGTCAGGGTTCACCGCACCATTGAGTTCAAACCGCACATGGTTGAATATCGGCTGGTAATCAGCGAGGTGTCTATTCAGCAATTGCGTATAGGATGACTGTGCGGCAGCATTCAACCAAGCCGTCGTGGTCTTGGCAGGATCTACGCCTACATAAGCCTGGGCGTCATTGAAATCTGGATCGAAGTTCATCTTATAGTCCGTATCCGCCGTCACGAGGAACAACACCTCGTCGGCCCTTACTACGGACAGCCGATCAGATTGTCCCCTCATGATCTTTGCATTGGCTCCTTTGACAATCATCCGGATGCGGAGGTCGAATTTCATCCCATTGTTATCAAGGGTTGCCTTGTAAACGAGCGTATTCCCATTGATCACCTGCGTATTGCCTGTTGCCAAGGGATTCGGGCAATAAGACAGCGTGAGATTCTGCATCTTTTTCTTGTTGGCCGTGTATCTCATCACGATGACGTTGTCCGGGTAAGAGCAGAACGAGCTGCGGACATAACGGACACCATTCTTGACAAAGCTAACCGTTGCCATGGCAGAGTCTAAGGAAAGGACACGACTGTAGTCCTTGACTCCTAAGGAATCAATGCCCGTCTGGATATGCAGCTCACCCATGGTCGTATAATTGCCAAAGCGCCAGGTGGGTTCGTCTGCTGGTTCATAAGAGAACAGCCCGTTCATATTGTTGGACGTCAGGGAGTCAGCCAAATGGTCATCCCCCTTAAGGAATGCCTCTCTGATCTTGGGCAAAAGATACGCTGATTTCTTGTTGACATTCCAGTAATAAGCCGGTCCTTTCTTCGTGTTGGGACCACCCAACCAAAGAGAGATCTCGTTCAGGGTGACGCGCTCTGTGGTGATCGCCCCGAAGATCGATGCCCCTATATTACCATTCCCGATGGGCAATGACGCGTTTTCATAATAAGGGTCAATCTTGGAGGCAGCCTCATAGGCAACAGGAACCTTACCCTTGAACCCGGCAGGTTTGCCATAATACCACGGTTGAGACCCCAACAAAGTAGTTGGCGTATTGAAGCGAATCTGCAGGGGAGCCTGCGGAGATTGCTTGGTGTCCGCCTGAGCTGACAAGCCCATCAAAGCGAACAGGCACAAAGTTACATTTCTGAGTTTCATAATGGTCGTATTGCATTTGATAAATATCTGGCAAAGATACAATTTTTATTTGGTTTTATGAAAGGTTTCCATGAAAAATATGTTGCATTTCTGCTTTTCTTTTTCTCCATCCAAAGGCCCTTCAAGAAAGCAGTAGTTGGACAAGAATAACCACTGCTTAACAAAGATCATATCAGAATCCCTGAAAGAATTCGCCGATATACGTCGACGGGGTACAGAGTTGTCTCATGCGATAAAGCCATGAAAGCCTTAGACTCCGCTGTCATCATTTTTCCTGCATCATAGATGGCGATAAAGATGATTTGGAAATGAATCTAAATGCGTTCAGAATTGAATCTAAATTCAACGTGAATTCAATGCAAATTCAATATTCGTGCGCGTACCTTATATCCGCGCGCGTATTAATAGAGATAAAAATAAAGATCAAGAAAAAGAGTCGACGTCGTCGACTGAAAAAGACCGTCGTCGTCGCCGATGTTTTTTTTGATTTTTGTTTTTTATTGTTAGCTTCGCCACTGCCTTCAATTCCCTATCTTCCCGATGCAAAAGACGGAGGCGGGCAGGCAACTCATAAGAGGTCATCTAACGCTTCGCAATAGGTCATCTAACACTTCTCAATAGGTCATCTCCTGTCTCGCAAAAGATCATCTCATGGAACGCAAAAGGTTACCTCCTGTTTTTCCATACGTCTCAACGTTCAGAGTGTTCTAATTGTTAACAAAGATTGTCATTTTGTCTCTAAATAGGTTTTGGCTAACTTTATTTTGCCATAAAGACTACTAACTTTCCCTAAAAAACATTTTTTTTGCAAAAAATAATGAAAACCATTTGCCATCCATGGCACCGTGGCAATGGACGAATTCTTCAGATAATGAAACCAGATCAAGCAACTCAATTAAAAAAAGAACAGTTATGGAACAAATGTTAAACAGTATCGGAACATGTAAAAGATTGCCTTTGACAACTAACTGCAACGGGACTGGGGCACAAAATGCCCTGACCGAGACTTCCCAAGGGAGCTCCCAAACGCAACTGGGGGGGGGATTTTGTAAGGAAGAAATATGAGAAGCCGGAAGCAACACTCATAGACGTGGGTCCCATCATGGACAATTCGCTCAGTACGAGTGGCAACACGACTCACAACAACGGCACGCAAAAGGACCAACCTGGTCCAGAAACGGGTGGTGACATACCGGTCCCCGGCGGAGGAGATTTGGAAGCCAAACGCTGGCAGTGGGTGGATGACCCTTCCTATTGACCCTTTGAAAACGAACTGACAAGAGGCTTCACCTCAATTTGCCTTCTCCAAACAAAGGATACGCCATCACAAAGGAAACATGACTCATATCCCTATGATTTCCCTCGGTTTGCAGTATCTTTCCATAAGATACGCGGCACCTCGGAAATAAAAATAAA
>CAJLYG010000106.1 GCA_905210845.1 uncultured Prevotella sp. | reverse complement strand
GCTCTCCGTCTCCTATTCCACGGAAACCGGTGATCAGCAGTTTCCCTAATCCGCTGACATCCTTCAAGGAGGTTCCCCCGCACATGGCAATGCCTCCGGCAATCCTGTCAGGGTACGTTCCGCATACGTCCATGGTACCATAGCCGCCCAAGCTCATGCCAATGACATACACACGAGTGGTGTCGCAGGCATAGTTGGCTTTCACCCAGTCGAGAACATCCATGATCTTCTTGGGGTTCCATGCTCCCCCAGGATTTTGTGGGACGATTGTCAGGGCATCGATCTCGCGCCCCCTGACGATGGCATCCAAAGGCCCATAGCGCCGTACGCGGTTGAGGTTGTTGCCACACAAGCTGGCACCGTGCAGGAAGATGATGACCGGGGTCCGCTCCAAGGAGTAGAAATAGTCGGTGGGCGTGTAGATCCAGAAGTTGTATCCCCCCTTGATCGCCCCTTTGACAGGGCGTAGAAAATCATAAGCAGCTGTTGGCAAGGCGATAGTCAGCAAAAGCAAAACCCATAAGTATTTCTTCATTCGTGATTGCATTTGATCCTTACAAAGATAAATAAATAATAAGAAAAGCTATGTTTTACGGAAATCTTTTCTGTTTTTTTTGCGGTTATTAAAATAATGTATACCTTTGCAACTCGATGAATATACATCAAAGAATCAATTAAATCAGTTGTTATGATTAAAATCACATTTCCAGATGGGTCTGTTCGTGAGTATGAACAGGGCGTGACTGGGTTACAAATTGCCGAGAGTATTTCACCTGCTCTCGCCCGTGACGTTGTATCTTGCGGTGTTAATGGTGAAACAATAGAATTGAACCGTCCTATCAATGAGGATGCAACGATCGAGCTGTATAAGTTTGAGGACGAGGAGGGAAAGCACACTTTCTGGCACACTTCAGCCCATTTGCTGGCCGAGGCCCTGCAGGAATTGTATCCCGGAATCCAGTTCGGGTTTGGTCCTGCCATTGAAAACGGCTTCTTCTATGATGTCATGCCGAAGGAAGGCGATGTCATCTCAGAGAATGATTTCCCGAAGATTGAGGAGAAGATGCGCGAGCTCGCGAAGAAGAACGAACCGGTTGTCCGTCATGAGGTCTCCAAGGCTGATGCCTTAAAGGAGTTCAAGGCCGATGGCCAGGAATACAAGTGCGAGCATATCGAGCAAGATTTGGAAGACGGTACCATCACGACATATACACAAGGTAACTTTACCGATTTGTGCCGTGGCCCGCATTTGGTGTCCACAGGTGCCATCAAGGCGATTAAGATTACTTCCGTAGCTGGTGCTTTCTGGCGCGGGGATGCAAAGCGCGACCAGATGACCCGTATCTATGGCATTACCTTCCCGAAGAAGAAAATGCTGGATGAGTACCTGGTCATGCTGGAAGAGGCAAAGAAGCGCGACCATCGTAAGATCGGAAAAGAGATGGAACTCTTCATGTTCTCCGACCGTGTGGGCAAGGGATTGCCAATCTGGTTGCCGAAGGGTACGGCTCTTCGTCTCCGCCTACAGGAGTTGCTCCGTGCCATCCTCCGTCCTTACAACTATCAGGAGGTGATCACCCCGGGTATCGGAAGCAAGAACCTGTATGTGACCTCCGGGCATTACGCCCACTATGGCAAGGACGCTTTCCAACCTATCCACACGCCGGAAGAGGACGAGGAATATATGTTGAAGCCGATGAACTGCCCTCACCACTGTGAGGTATATGCCCGCAAGCCGCGTTCTTACAAAGACCTGCCACTGCGCATCGCTGAGTTCGGCACAGTCTTCCGTTATGAGAAGAGCGGTGAGCTGCACGGACTGACCCGTGTCCGTACCTTCACCCAGGACGACGCCCATATTTTCGTGCGCCCAGACCAGGTCAAGGCAGAGTTCGAGACCGTGATCGACATCGTCCTGAAAGTGTTCGGCGTGTTTGGCTTTGATGACTATGAGGCTCAGATCTCGCTGCGTGACCCGAAGGACAAAGAGAAGTATATCGGTTCAGATGAGATCTGGGACGAGAGCGAGAATGCCATCCGCGAGGCATGTAAGGAAAAGGGACTGAAAGCCCGTGAGGAGATCGGCGAGGCCGCTTTCTATGGTCCTAAGCTCGATTTCATGGTGAAGGATGCTATCGGACGTAAGTGGCAGTTGGGTACCATTCAGGTAGACTATAACCTGCCGATGCGGTTTAAGTTGGAGTATACGGCAGAGGATAACTCAAAGAAAACTCCAGTGATGATCCATCGTGCTCCGTTTGGTTCGTTGGAGCGTTTCACCGCAGTCCTGATTGAGCATACCGCAGGTCATTTCCCATTGTGGTTGGCTCCCGACCAGGTGGCTATCCTGCCGATCTCGGAGAAGTTTAACGACTATGCCAAGAAGGTGAGCGATTACTTCAAGAGCGTTGGGGTGCGTGGTTATATTGACGACCGGAATGAGAAGATCGGCCGTAAGATTCGCGACAATGAGTTGAAACGCGTTCCTTATATGGTTGTCGTTGGCGAGAAGGAAGCAGCTGAAGGCAATGTCGCCATGCGTAAGCAAGGTGGCGGAGAGCAGGCTACGCTGAAGATGGAGGAGTTTGCCGACCGCATCAACAAGGAATGCAAGGAGATGCTGAAAGGCATCATGTAATCCGATTTCTTTGGAAAGAGAGGATCGGGGAAGGAAGGTCCTTTCCCATATCCTTTCCGATCATCCATAAAAAAGGCCCGGGCTTCACAGTCCAGGCCTTTCCTTTGCTATAATAATTCTTACACAAATGCTATAAAATGAAAGTCCTCTGACTTTTCAGGCGCAATAATTGCATTCTTGATTAGAATTTTAATCCAAGTTATAGAACACAGAAAGAGTGCATGTTGTCTCAACACTTGTTCTCCGATGTACCTAACACTACTATTTGAGTTACATTGACAAAGATACCATCTTTCTGTGAGAACACGCTGTTCGCTATTTCCTTGAAAGCGTTACAATTTGAGTTCAATTCCGCTAAAGGTCTAAATCGAAGAAAAAATGACCACTTTCTTTGGTACAATGTATTGATTTTTTATCTATCTTTGTAGCGTCGGAAATCAATAATTATTTTAAACGCTGAGCTATGAATAAAGAGAAAATTGGCACAAATGCTGGACGTATCTGGAGATATCTGGAGTCGTCGCCGAACGGGGCATGCTCCTTCCAACAAGTACAGGATAGCCTGGAATTGTCAGACTGGGACTTCACCCTTTCCTTGGGTTGGCTTGCGAGAGAGAATAAGATCGTGATAGACGAGGCTAAAAGTCATGTCATGGTTCCGCTTTGTCCTTTCTTTTAAAGACCACTGTTGATCCCTTTTTCCTTGGGAAGAAGATACTGAACTGAATGGGCCCGGATTTCTTTCATGAAGTCCGGGCCCATGCTTTGCAGCAAAAGATAGCTTTACTGATAGCGAACGGTCGCCTTGAGAGGCATGACGAACCGCCAACTAAGATGTCAAAGGCTCCGGGTGCAACCGTGAACTGATGTCGGTTGACATCATAGTACTGGAATGCCTCGCGGGTGAGGGGAATGTCTACGTGCTGTGTAGCCCCACGCTTGATGAAGACCTTGCGGTATTCTTTCAGCTCTTTCTGAGGACGAGGGACAGGACTGTCCTGCTCATGTACATAGACCTGGGCCACCTCTGAAGCGTCTCTCTTTCCGGTATTTTTGATGTCAAAGCTGACCACCATGTTGCCCTTTCCGTCTTGTTGGACCTTGATGTTGCTGTAAGCAAAGGTCGTATAACTGAGTCCGAACCCAAACGGGAACAAAGGCTTGGTGGCGTTCCTGTCATATCCTCTGTATCCTGTGAAGATGCCTTCCGTATAGAGCACACGCTTCTTAGTCGTCTCATTTTCGTAATAGCTGCCATGGTCAGGATTGTCTTCCCAGCGCGCTTCTATGCTGATAGGTAACTTTCCAGAGGGCGCGATCTTCCCGGTGAGGATGTCAGCCAATGCCGTTCCTCCTTCCTGACCGGGATACCATGCCATGACCACAGCCTTGACCTTGTCGATCCAAGATTGCATTTCCACGCCGCCACCACTATTGATGACCACCGCAACATGGTCGTTGACAGCTGCGGCAGCATCGATCAGGGTGGTCTGCACTTCGTCTAAGCAGAACGGGCGGTCGTGACCTTCTCCTTCCGTGTTGGCATCGAATCCCGCAGCGACGATGACATTGTCGAACTTTTTCAGCAGTCCTTCTAATTGATGGGTGTTGCAGGACGCTATCTTGAGTCCCACTTCCGCGCTCCCTCCTTCTTCGTAGTATTGGAAGTCGATCTGATAGGACTTTCCTTTCTCAAATGTATAGGCAACCGTTGTGGTGAGCGTCTCATGCTGGTACCATTTGTCCAAGAGCTTCTTTCCATTGATGCTTAGTCGGAATCCATCGTCCCCGCGTGCGGTGATAAGCACTTTCATGTCGTGATCGGGCGTATAGGTCGCTTTCCAACGGGCAGAAAACCTGTCTTTGTTGATGCCCTCTGCCGGTGCGTTCTCACCCCAGTCGTGGTTGATCTCCTTCTCTTCGCGTGCCAGCACCGGTGTTCCTTCCATCTGCTTGTTGTTAAAGTATTCCGCTTGGAAGGGGATGGAGAGGTTGTCGAGCCACTGTCCTTCTTCGATCAACTTTGCCTTTGAGGTGGCAGCATGCAAGCCTTGCCAGAGCGTGACCGCACGGAAAGGAGTCACCTGTCCACTGCCCCCTCCTTTGACCAGCCTGTTCGCATTAGGTCCGATCACGGCTATGGATCCTTTCAACGGCAGCATCTGTCCTTGGTTTTTCAGCAGGACGATTCCCTCGCGTGCCATGTCCAAGGCCGTTTGCCGAGACTCCTTTAGGTCCTGGTCCTTGGGATGGGTAACCGGAAGGGGCTTGTCAAGGAGGTGGAAAGCCATCAGCGTTTGCAGGATGTGCTGGACGTGTTCGTCAATGACGGATTCTGGGAGGACGCCAGACCGCACAAGGGGAATCAAAGTCTTTTGGTTCATGAAATCGCCATGCGGCATTTCCAGGTCAAGACCGTTCATCGCACTGTTGAACCCTGTATAGGTGGATCCCCAGTCACTCATCACAATACCCTTGAATCCCCATTCATTGCGTAGCTTGGTCTTTAATAGCCAAGGGTTTTCTGCAGCGTGGATGCCATTCACCAAGTTGTAGCTGTTCATCACTGCACCTACTCCAGCTTTCTCCACAGCCTTTCTGAAGGTAGGAAAGTAAATCTCTTCCATGGTCCGCTCATCTGCATCCGAACTGACTTGATGCCGGTCCCATTCCTCATTGTTTAGTGCAAAGTGCTTGATCGTGGCAATCGTTCCTTTTTCCTGGACGCCAAGGATATACTGTACGGCAGTCTCACTGGCTAGATAGGGATCCTCACCGAAGTACTCAAAGTTCCGTCCATTCATGGGCGCACGGTAGATGTTCACCCCGGGACCTAATAGAAACCCGATGCCATAAGCATGGAAATCCTCTCCCAAACAGTTGCCCAAGCGGTGGACAAGGTCCCTGTTCCAGGAGGCAGCAGAAAGTATACCACAGGGATATAAGGTACTTTTCACGTTGTTCCTCATCCCTTGCGGACCATCTGCCATCTTCACCTGAGGGATTCCCAAACGAGGAATCGCACGGATCGAGAATCCGTCTTTGTCGCCTCCAAGATAGTCAATCTTTTCTTCGAGGGTCATCTTCCTGCAAAGTTTTTTCGCCTTTTGCTCCATGGCTGGGGTGATCACGACTTGCGCCCCGGCTTCTGCCATGGAGAAGAATAGTAGCATGCCCATGGCAGCTACCTTCATCACGTTATGTCTTTTCATCATATCATTATGTTAGTATGTCTGATTTTATTTGCGATTACCATAGATAGCGTCCTTTCATGGGAGACCGGTAGGATCTCCGACACAAAATTATAAAAAATTGAGATAGGTTGTATGGGAAAACCGAAAAAGTAACCAAAAATCCTTGCACGTGTCCTTGATGGAGGGATCATGGAGGATGTGGTTGCCAGACTTGAAAGCAAAATCTTGGGCATTTATTTTGTATTTCGTTCCATTTGTCGTATCTTTGTGATCTGATTCCTAAGAATGTGTTAATCTTTCAATGAGCAAATATAAAGTCAAAAAGGTCGAAACAGGACAAGAGATGACGCAGTTCATCCGCTTCTCGGAACAGTTGTATGCGCATTGTCCCTATTATGTTCCCGATATGGAGTCGGAGATCAGGGAGTATTTTGATCCCAAGTCGAACCCTGGCTTGGATTTTTCTTCCATTCAGCCCTTTATTTGTGTCAACGAGAACGGGGAGGTAGTCGGGCGTATCGCCGGGATCATCAATCCCGTTGCCAACCAGACGTGGCAGGTAAAGAACGTGCGCTTTGGATACATTGATTTTATTGATGACATCGAAGTGTCAGGTGCTTTGTTGGATGCCGTGGCAGAATGGGGCAGGGCACAGGGCATGACACGCATACAAGGTCCATTGGGTATTTCTGATTTTGACAAGGAGGGCATGTTGGTAGAGGACTTTGACAAGGTTGGGTCTGAGGTGACGATCTACAATTACCCTTATTATCCGAAGCACATGGAGCAGTTGGGCTTCCAAAAGGACGCAGATTGGATCCAGATCCGCGTGGATGTGCCGGAAGAAGTGCCTGAGCGGTTCTCCCATGTCTCGGCACTCCTGAAGAAACGCTATGGCTGGCGGGTGCATAAGATGACTACCCGGGAGATTGAGAAGGAAGGCTATGGCAGGAAGGTGTTCCAGTTGTTGAACGAGGCTTACCAACCTCTGTTTGGCTTCTCGAGGCTTTCCGATCGGCAGGTGGATGCCTTCGTCAAAAAATACCTGACGTTAGTCGACCTGAACCTGGCACCTTGCATTGTGGATAAGGACGGCAATCTGATCGGCATCGCCGTCACCATGTCAAGCATGGCCAGAGCTCTGCAGAAGAGCAAGGGACGCCTGCTGCCCTGGGGATGGTACCATCTCCTGAAGTCGCTGAAATGGAAACACGAAGACCATGTAGAGATGTTGCTGATTGCTGTCAAGCCGGAATACCAACGCTTAGGGGTGAACGCCTTGATGTTTGACGACCTGATTCCTGTCTATAACAGGTATCATTTTAAATATGCAGAGACAGGACCACAATTGGAGGATAACGAAAAGGAACTGAACCAGTGGCGTACGTTGAACCCAACCTTCGAGAAACGCCGCCGGTGCTATGGGAAGGATCTCTGACCTTTCCCTCATAGCCATTCCAAGAAAGGACTTGGTTCAGGAAAGAAATTGCTAAAAATGAAATCAAATGGATAAGAAAGAGAATATTCGAAAGATATTGAGTGATGCCTTGCCATTGGTAGATGTGGATGCCGTGCCTTTGTTCCCAGAGCTGGATTCCTTGGGGATCACGACGATCCTCATGCTACTTTCCAAGGAATACGGCATCGACTTGGAGTCGGAAGACGCCACTCCCAAGAACTTATGGTCGTTGGACAGCATCGTGAGCATGGTCAACCGGAAATTATCAGAGAAAGAATAACACTTTTTTCATTACGTAGGATGGACACGCTTGAGGATTATTTGAAAAGGAATGCTGAGACCTGGCCCCATAAGACTGCTGTTGTTTGCAAGGATATCGAGCTCAGTTATGGGGAATTATGGGAAAAGGTCCTTGACCGGACGACCATGTTGAAGGAGAAATACCGTTTAGGGGAGAGTCATCATCATGCTGTTGTCTTTCGGGCTTCCCAAGATATCGAATTCCTTGTCAACTATTTCGCTATCCATCTCGCGGGTGGAGTTGCCGTGCCCATGGAGTCATCCGCGCCGGATGCCATGGTCTCCGGTTTGCGTGAGGAACTGAAGGACAGGACCTTCCCGAAGGAAGTGGCGGATATCCTGTATACCACAGGAACGACGGGCAAGTCGAAAGGAGTGATGATCAGCCATCGGACAATCCTTGCTGAGGCAGAGAACCTGACTTGGGCACAGGGATTCGCGCATGATATTGTCTTCATCATCTGTGGTCCACTGAACCATATCGGTTGCCTTTCTAAGATTTTTCCTGTGGTGTATTGCGGTGCCACCTTGTCTCTGTTGGAGGGAATGAAGGACCTGAACGCCTTCTTCCATGCGCTCGACTATCCTTGCGCGAAGATGGCTACCTTCCTTGTGCCTGCTAACATACGGATTCTGATCGCCTTGGGCAAGAAGCGATTGGCTTCTTATGCAGACAAAATCGACTTTATCGAGACCGGGGCTGCCCCCATTGCCCGGAGCGACCAATTGGAATTTTGCCGTCTCTTGCCCCATACGCGCTTGTTCAATACCTATGCTTCTACGGAAACAGGCATTATCTCCACTTATAATTTCAATGATGGTAGGTGTAAGGAGTCCTGTTTGGGTCATGCCATGAAGCATTCCCGGTTCCTGATCACGGAAGAAGGAAAGATCGCTTGCCAAGGGGATACGTTGATGACGGGATATGTGGATATGCCGGTCCAGCAAGCAGCAGTGCTACGTGATGGGACGTTGTACACCAACGACTTAGGCGAGATCGATGAAGAGGGGATGCTGCACATCAAGGGGCGTGAGGATGATGTCATCAACACCGGGGGAATGAAGGTAGATCCTTCGGAAGTGGAGGATGTTGTCCTTGCCTTACCTGAAGTGGCAGATTGTATCTGTGTGCCAGCCCTTCATCCCATCATGGGTACGGTACCTAAGCTCTTGGTCGTGATGCGTGACGGCAAGGTCTTGGATAAACGAGCCATGGCTCAGTGGATCCGGACGAAATTGGAGACCTACAAGGTGCCGGTCATCTATGAGCAAGTAGAAAAGGTGAAGCGGACCTTCAATGGGAAGCCCGACCGGAAATATTACCGTTGAGCGGTGACGACAAAACGAGAAATGGTACGTGGGATACCGATGGAACCCCGAATGCAATGTATTAGGAACATCTGTAGAGAGATTTTTGTCAAATGATAGAATTAAAGGAAAATGGGGGCATCCCCAAGAGCATTGTCTTGGCAATGGCGATACTTGCCGGTGTCACCGTGTCGAATCTGTATTATAACCAGCCACTGCTTGAAATGATCAGTCGCGACCTTGGCATCAGTCAGGTCACGGCAAATCTCATGACCGTCATTACGCAAGTTGGCTATGCACTGGGCCTTCTGCTGATCATCCCTTCCGGAGATATGTTCAGTCGCAGGCGTATCATCTTGGTCTGCATGATGATCGCTGCTGTCATGTCACTCGTTATTGGATTGTCGAGCAATATCTATCTGATCTGGACTGTGTCACTCATCCTTGGTGCGACATCCGTCATTCCGCAACTGTTTATGCCCGTTGCAGGACAGTTTTCCCAGCCCAAGGACAAGGCACGGAACATAGGTTATGTCCTATCAGGCTTGCTCACGGGCATCCTTGCAGCCCGTGTTGTCAGTGGATTCATTGGCGAGTGGCTCTCCTGGCGGGCTATGTACTATATTGCCTCAGCCTTCATGGTCATCTGCTGTTTCGTTTCATTAAGGATATTACCCACCATGAAGCGAAACTTCACGGGCACATATCCACAGCTCATGCACTCCGTTTGGACGATATTCCGTACACACCCACGTATCCGCTTGAATAGTCTTCGTGGTGGACTTGCTTTCGGTTCCATGCTTTCGATATGGTCGTGCATGGCATTCCATGTAGCAGGGAAACCCTTTTATGCAGGTAGTGACATGGTTGGCGTATTGGGATTATGTGGAGTGGCAGGAGCCATGGCAGCATCGGGTTTAGGCAAGTACGTACCCAAATATGGAATCGCCAAGTTCAGTGTTTTCGGCGCGTTGCTACAAATCATGGGTTGGGGCGTGGCATGTGCCTTCGGTAATGGTTATGCCGGTCTTATTATCGCACTGATCACCGTTGACATCGGCACTCAGTTCCAGCAATTGAGCAACCAGACAGGATGTATCGCGGAGATACCGGAGGCAAGCAATCGTGCCAACACAATCTTTATGACCCTTTACTTTATTGGCGGCAGCCTTGGAACTTTCCTTTCCGGACTTGGATGGTCAATGATGGGCTGGAGCGGAGTTTGCATCGTAGGCGCAGCATTTGCTTTCGTAAGCCTGACCGTGACATTTTTGACTGGAAAGCTCAGAATTGGAGAGTGAAGGGAAGAAAGCACTGAAAGCGAAACCCTACAGGCTCTCGTGTCTTGCCTGACGGTCCATGGGATCGATGAAAGGTTTGCTGTCGCGGAGCAAAACCAAACATGGAAACATGTGCGTTAAGCCTTAATTATTTCCTTTATACTATAGTTTTTTTGTGAAAAGGTTGACAGGTTGTCAAAACCCAGTGTTTATCGGGCTTGCA
>CAJLYG010000105.1 GCA_905210845.1 uncultured Prevotella sp. | reverse complement strand
GGCTGCCGGACATGGACGGGCTGGATGCTTTCCATCAGCTGCCGTATGGTGAGGCTGTCCTTTACTTGTGTGGACTGGCAGCAGTCTGCGCCATCGATTATTTGATCTTCAGTGTCACAACTCTGTATTATTTGGGCTATGTGATCCTTGCCTTTTATTTCTATTTTTCCTTGAGTCAGTATTTTGTTCATCATAGGGCTTATTATATCTGTGGGAACTGTGGGGCAAAGTTGCACCACAAGGGTAGATGTCCGCATTGTGGAGCCATCAATGATTGACTTTTGTTTGTTGATTATTATTAAATCTTAGACTGAAAAGTGTAAGAATCATTCTTTTTTTAGTATCTTTGCAACTAAACTGGATATAAATCGTCTAACCAATATGGAAAAATGGAATAAGATATCATTATATAGTGTCCTCTTCCTATTTGTTTTTTTCCTATCTGGCTGTGGGAACAAACAAAAAAAGGAATTTAACAGGTTATTGGTGGAATTAGCAGATGCGGATGCTACCATTGATGCGGGTGACTGGAAGAAGATAACGGATTATTTGGATTCCCATCAAGCAAAATGGCATGAGTTCTATAAAGACGGTCAAATCAATGCAGATGCTGTAACGGAGTACATCTCGCAGTTTTTCTCTCATCGTCGCCCGCCTAAGGAGATTGCTTTTATTGGCATAGGAGAAAAAGAGTACTTTACTGTCAACTTTTATTTAGAGCGGTCAGGAAGTATGACACCTTATGATGCTCCCCATGGAGATGGATCTTTTAAGGCTGCTATTGTCCAGCTCTTAAATAATCTTCCGGGAAACAATGATGATAATCGGATATATGTTGTTAATAGTAGCGTGAACAAGTATCCGCAGGGGTTCAGCAAGTTTATATCCGATCCTAATATCTTTGAGTCTACCAAGGGATTGGGTGATCCCAGCTATACTGATTTTTCTAAAATCTTCACAGATCTGTTGAACAAAACAGGGAAGAATGAGCTAAGCATCTTGGTGACCGACATGATCTATTCCACAAAATCGATGCTTGGCATTAATCCGCAAAAAGTTTTCGCCGAAGCACAGGGAATGACCAATGCTGTTTTCAAAGCGCAGGTAAAGGATAAGTCCATGCTGATTATCAAGATGCGTGGCAGTTATCAGGGTCCTTACTATTCTTATAATGCACCTTCCACAGGAAAGAACTATAGTGGATACCGCCCTTATTATATCGTGATTGTCGGAAGCAACGCAAACATGGCACGGTTGTCGAAAGACAAGAACTATGCATCCTTCTGTCATTTTTCTGAACTACGCGGTTATCAGAATATGTATCTTTTTGATACAAATGGCATCTATCATCCTTATTACTCTTTGCTTTTGAACGATCCGAAGATCCGGGGACGCTTTCATCCGGAGCATGGACAGGGAACTCAGATTACCAGGATTAAGGACATTTCTCCTGATGAGAATTCAGGTGACCTGCGGCTTGCTTTAGCCGTCGACCTGAGTGGAATGTTCATCGATGATCATTATTTGACAGATCCTTCCAATTATCAGATAAGCTCGGATGATGATCTCGTCATCAAGGAAATCAAGAGAATATCATCTCGAGATGTGAAGCCCAATGAGCGGCAGTACTTAGGTTCTGCCACCCATCTCTTTATCCTGGAGATGAAACAGGTGAGCCACGACCAAGATGTAGCTATTCAGTTGGTCAACCGTTTGCCGGGCTGGGTACAGTCTTCCTCTAATGATGATGATACAAATCTCTCTAATGGCAATTTCAGCAATACTACGTTTGGGTTGAAATATCTGCTGCAAGGAATTTATGACAGTTACCAGAAGAATTCGGATGGAACGCCTTATTACTTCAAGATGGACCTGAAATTTTCTAAATAATATATACGCAAGATGAAGAATTCGATAATGTTTATTTTAGGGATTGTGATCTCGCTTCTCTTCCTGGTCTTCCCTTCTCCCATTCTTGAGTGGTTTTACGATGATAATGAGTTCTCAAACGCAATGTGGAATGAGTCCCTTTACTTCATAGCCGCATTGGCGACGGTGGGCGTGGCGTGGCTGATGGCACTCGGCTTTTACTATGTCATCGACTCTGTTCGTTTCAGTCGCTGGTATCACTGGTTGATCATGGCGGGCGCGGCTGCGATTATCTCACCCATCTTGGTCTATATATTGATTGATTATGTGCTTTCCAGTGGGGGATATGATCTCTCAACTCAGTTGTTTAATTTCTGTATGCGTGACGTACTCATCGAATTGATGTTATTCGTAGTGGTATCCTTTTCGATCCGTTGGTGGTCTGTAAACTGCCGTCATACCCCGATTCCTGAATAGTCATACATAGAATAATCCTCAATTGTTAGCGAAATGAGACTATTTCTTTTCCTCGTAGGTGGAACCGGATCCCGTGTGATGCGTCCACTTGTTATGCAGTTGGCTGCGGGAATACATCCTTTGGATGAGGCTGGTCAGCCTATGCCCTTGGAGATTGTCCCTATCATCGTAGATCCTCATAAGGCAAATGAGGACTTAAAGCGTACGGAGAACTTACTACGATGGTATCGACAGATACGTCAGGCATTATATGGATCATCTGTGGATGTGACGAAAGGCTTCTTTTCCGTGAAGATCTCTACCTTGAGTGACATCCTTCCGAATGGGTCTAACCTCAGTGATACCTTCCTTTTTAATATGGGGGCCATTCAATCCAAGAAATTCCAAGATTTTATTGCATACAGTACGTTGGATACAGCCAACCAAGCTTTATGCTCCATGATGTTCTCCAATGATCAGTTGGATACAAAAATGGATATAGGGTTTGTCGGAAGCCCGAATATTGGCAGTGTAGCCCTCAATGAATTTAAGGACTCTGAGGAATTCCGGCAGTTCTCAAATGTCTTTCAGAAGCGTGACCGTATCTTTATTGTCAGTTCCATTTTTGGTGGCACTGGGGCTGCAGGGTATCCTATTATCGTGAAGAATATCCGGAATGCGGGTAACAATGCCATGATCAATAACCGCGGCGACTTGCGTGATGCCCGTATTGGGGCCTTGACAGTCCTGCCTTATTTCAATGTGCAGCAAGATGAGAATAGTCCGATCTCCAGGGCTGACTTTATCTCCAAGACGAAGTCGGCTCTGTTTTATTATCATGATAACCTGACCGGGCTCAGACAGAATGGCGTGGATCTGCCTTTTTCTAAGGTGAATGCTTGCTATTACTTAGGTGATGAGGTGCCTTCCAATCCTTATTTCAATGATCCGGGAGGGAACGGGCAGCGTAATGATGCTCATGTCGTGGAATATGTTGGTGCCCTTGCTATCTTGGATTTTCTGTCTATTCCCGATGACCAGTTGCGGACTGTGAATGGGAATGCTCAAAACCCCATTTACAAGGAGTATGGACTGGCCAACGACAAGACAACGCTGAGCCTGAAGGATTTCGGCTTGCCAACCCGTAGCATGTTCAACCGGCAGTTGATCAAATTCCATTTGGCATATATGTATATTACCCATCAGTTCCGTAATGACATTGGCAGGGGATATACAGAGGATAAGCCAGAATTGGGCAACGGCTTTCTTTCCACATCTTTCTTCTCTACATTGACAGCCAACTTCTTTGTCTCTTACCTTCAGTGGCTCAAGGAATTACGGGGCAATCAGCGTAGCTTTGTCCCCTTTAATCTCAATACGGAGAAATTGAGCGATTGCCTGACGGATATCGTTCCTAAAAGTGGGATCTTTAAGTCAACGATCGACTACAAGACTTTATTGTCGGCTCTGAACAAGGCTTCACAACAAGCTGTCAAGACACAGAAATATGGCACGGATAGGGTTGCCTACAAATTGATGGATCTCTTGGACGAAATTCTTGATAAGGTGATCGATGAGAAATATAATGGAATCATTTAGTTGCAGAAAATACGAAAATGAGTAAGATATTATCTTATAATAATAAAACGACCGGCGAAGGTTGGATCCCACTGAACAGTCAGTATAGTGCTGATGAGATTGAGATGATTGCCGACCCGAACGGTGGACTCTCCCGTCAGCCCCGTACGGCCATTCCTTCTCCTTTTGCCCAGATGGACTTGGTGAAGAATGCGTTCAAGCGACTATCTATGCACCCCAACCTGCAAGGTGAGGCCATGGATGAGAAATTGGTAGCCAATGCCCTCGACATCGCGCAGCTCTTCTATGATTATACGGAACTGCGGAATGTCCTTCACATCATAGAATGGAATAAGGATATAGAACTGCAACGGTTGAAAGCTGATGCCACCCATCGTCTCCTTGGTGAGACCTTAGAGATGTTCTTGGAACAGGATAAGGAGGCATTCAATTTCGACAAGATGGAACGCTTGTATTTCCTGGTCTATGGCAATCAGGTGATTGGAGGCACGTCTCCTGTGTCTCTTTTCATGGCATCTCCGAATGCACGTGAGCACCTGTATGCGATTCCCGTTGAGCAGAACGTCAATCTTTTTGACCTCTGGCGACCCTTGTATATGAGGAATGAGGGATTCATTAAGTATATCTATGCCCTTTTCACTGGATATCCGGAGCTGAAGAAGTATTGTGGTGAGGTCAATAGTTACCTGATCACTAACTTTCATCTGCTAAAGCCAGATTTGCAGGCCCAGATCTTGAATGAGATCGGGAACCCTGAGGCTTTCGATCTGATCGGCGTAGACAAGGCCAAGACTTATCTTGGAGTCAATTGCCAGCTGATGGACGAAGGGGTACAAGTGATGGGAGTACCCTTCTACTGTACCCGTCCTGAGGATATTCAGGCTGCCATTGAGTCAAGTGATTTCCGGATGGTTCCCACTCGCGATATCCCGAATGGCGAGAAAATACCATTGGTTTTGCAAAACCACCTGAATGCTCCCCAGACAGATCCTTTCCTATATATCACCAGCCCCTGGACGGATGCCACGGTCATACGTCCAGAGGACTATGCCGAGGTCCCCGAAAAAAGAGTATTGCCCGCAACCAGTCATCAATATCCTTGGCTAACGGCAGATGACTTCTTCCAACCAGCCTTGATCAAGTTGGATTATACCATTGATAGGGATTGCTTCTTCGATGGAAACCTGTCATTAGGCAGTCGGGAAACGGATGATAGCGATTTCCTTCTTCCGTTGAAGCCGCTATTCTTTAAGTATTTCAATGTCAGCGATTTATGGGGAACCATTTCCGGACGCCCCAAGTTTGAAATGGTCCATACCCAGACTGGTGCTACGGAATCTGTCAAGGCGATCCTTCGCATTCCGGTCAAGAAGGACGGAAAGTTCATCACGCTGGAGCGCAACTATCTTGCTGCACATCACGTCGACTTGAAATATGATGCCAAGAACGACAGGGGCTATTTCATTACGGTCCCATTTGCTATCTCTATTTTCCCCTTTGTACACACCGATTTGTTGAAACAGTATAACGTCCAGTTAGTCGACCGTGCATTGGGATTGCTCAATAACTACAGGCTTCGACTGAAGTTCTTCCATAATGGTTACCTGAACAAGGTGGATGACAGGCAAGTCGTTGACCGGGTCAGGAGCCAGAAGAGCATGAAGCAGGTAGAGTCGCGTTACTATCGCTTGGGTAGCGACTTCGATTATATGACAGTCGTCTTGCAGAATGAAAAAGAGGAGACAGCTGCAGAGGGCGTTCTCTGCCCTTATTGGCATGAGTATGTGCCGGGGCATGAGGCTTACACCTTTTCCGTCGACTTTGGTACGACGAATACCCATGTGGAATGTATGGTAGGGGAGAATATGCCGGAACCGCTCAAAATCAGCTCTGTTTCTCGCGACCGGTTGCTTGCGACTTTATATAATGGTGAGAACCTTCTGTATGATGTCATCATGAAGCAAGAGTTCTTGCCTAAGAACATTGGCGATGACTATGGCTTCCCACAGCGTACCGTCCTTTCAGAGTGTGAGCTCTTGGATGCAGAGAACGTCGATGAGATCGTTTCTTTGGGTGATGCCAATATTCCTTTTATCTATGAGAAGGAGAGCATCGGAAATGGAAACAGGATCGTTCCCAACCTGAAGTGGTCCACGGAAGTGGCAAACAGTAAGCGGGTTCGCTCTTATCTGACAGAATTGGCTCTGCTGATGCGGGCTAAGGTACTGCTTGAAAATGGAGATATTGCCAAGACCCGGTTGGTGTGGTTCTATCCCCTGAGTATGAAAGTGGGGAATGTCCGTAAGATGGGAGAGATGTGGACCAAGATCTTCAAGGAGGTGTTTGGCGTGCAAGTAGGTGAGAATAACCTCATTCATATGCCTGAATCGGTGGCTCCTTATTATTTCTATAAGAGCTCCAGCAAATTCCGAGGGGCAGCATCCTCTGTTGCCAGCATCGACATCGGTGGCGGATCCAGCGATGTCGTGGTCTTTGAGAGCAATGCACAGCAGCCTACGGTCCTGACATCCTTCCGGTTCGCTGCCAATGTCTTGTTTGGGGATGGGTTCTCTGAAGTCCCCCATGGGGATACCAATCCTATGTTAGTCAAGTATGTCGATTACTTCAAGCGCCTGTTCAGGAGCGATGAGGATAAGTATGGGGAACTCTTGGGTATCTTGGAAGACATTACTGAGAAGCGTAAGTCGGAAGATATCAATGCGTTCCTGTTCTCTATCGTGAATAACAAGGTGGTAGGAGGGAATGATGTTTTCTCCTATAACATGCGGCTGAATGAGGATGGATATCGTAAGATTATCTTCATCTATTTCTTTGTCGCACTCATCTATTATGTGGCGAAGATGATGAAGCACCGTCATTTAGGGAAACCCAAGAGCGTGATGTTTAGTGGAACAGGGTCAAAGGTCCTGGACATTGTCGGCTCCCAGCGCGACCTTGACCAGATCTCTCAGACCGTCTTCGAACGGGTCTATGAGGAGAAATATGATGCAGATGGCTTCTCTATTGTCATGGAGAAGAAGGAGCCTAAGCAGATCACCTGCCGTGGGGCCTTGATGCAAGTCAGGGATGTAGCGGGATGTGATCAGGTGGCAGCCTTGAATAGACTGATGGATGACTTCAATAGTTCCCTCAAATATAATTATTCCGTCATTTCTAAGGAAAAGCTCACGTATGATGATATGGACGATGAGAAGGTCAGGAATGAGATCGTACAACAGGTGAAGGAATATAACGACTTCTTTATACAGTTATGTGAGGATATCCATGTCGTCGACCGTTTCTTGGTTGAGCATAGTGCCTTGCAACGTTTCAAGGAATATGTGAACAAGGATTTGGAGCACCATTTAGTAAATGGGTGGAACTTCGTGAATAAGAACCAGGAAGAGAAGAATGGCAGTGATCCCATTGAGGATACCGTCTTCTTTTACCCGATTATCGGCAGTATTCGTGATAATCTCATCGAAAATCTAAAAGAGGAATAGAATATGGGTGGTCTTTCAAGTTTGTTTGGCAATAAATCAAATGTGGATCACGAGGATAACTCACAGTCCGTAAACCTGCAGGATGTAGTGGCTGCCTTGGAAGAACGAGTCAGTACTTTGGAAAAAAGAGTAGGGGAACTGGAACGTGCTCTCGTGACTTCTGCCTCACAAGGAGAGCCGAATGCGACTCTGGTCAAGAAGGAGGACATGAATGAGGAGAGGCTCTCTTTGGTATGTGCGCCTGACCAGGTAGGATTGGTGCAGGAGGACGATCCTTCCACGATGGTGTTTTCATCTTCCCAGGGCGACGATCCGAATACTCATCGGTCGCGGCAATCCATTTATCTGGCAGCCCCTCATCCTGATGGGAGCTTTGCCAAGTATTCTCCTGAGGAGCAAGTGGGCAAGAGCATTTACCAGTTGACGACGGAGGATGGCATCAATGGCTGCTTTATCATGTTAGACTCCCGCGAGGCTATCGGCACGGCGATGATTTCTGTGTCTCAGTTCATCAAGCCGGTTTGCAAGGTGATGGGACCTTCGAACAGCAATCCGCGACATATCCTGACCTTAGAAGAGGGAATGGCGACAAAGGTAGGCAATGTCTGGAAGGTCACGCGCAAGGCTGTCGTCCGGTTTGAATAAAGGGGATTCCGTCCTCTGCGATTCGAGTTCATTTTATAGGAAAAGGAAAAAGAATGGAAGTCAGATGTCCTAAATGCAGATTGAAGTTTGAAGTGACGGCAACGGCTGGGATGAAAGAGCTGTTGTGCGTGTGTCCGCGTTGTGGAAACCCCTTTACATATAAGGTTCCTGCTGACCGGGAACAGGAGGGCGTTCCTGTAGACCAGGCTCCCTCTACAGCTGATGTCCGCCCAGTGGATACAGGATCTTCCGCTCAGGTACAGGAACCAACGCCTCCTCCTGCATGGGAGAGCCCAACGCCTGTCAAGCCTTCTTCCACTCAAGCTGGACCCATTCCCCCTCCCTATCATCCTCGTTCCATGCAGCATGTTTCCCGTGAAGAGGGGAAAGAACGGGTGGGGCAGATACCGCCAGCGTCCATTGGGGTGAAGGGCAGTAGACCTGTATCCCAGCGTAAGAACAGAGGATGCTGCCTGAAAGGGTGCCTGATAGCCGTTTTAGTCGTACTTGCCTTGATGGTCTTCGCATTCAAGGGCTGTGACAATGATACCGTTTACCATGGAAACGGGAATGTGGATTCGGAAGGGCAGGACACCACTCATCAGCTGGGGACGGAGATTGACCGACTGTCGGAGGATGACTTCGTAAAAGTACACGATGAAAAAACACCTGACTGGATTCAAGGAACATGGGTGGTAGAAACCGATTATGGGGATATCACTGTCAAGATCCGTGGTAAGCACATTTCTGAGACTTCCGCAGACAAGACCATCCATGGCACTTACTATTACGAGAACCAACAACTGAACTGTGATTATGGGGATGGGAGCTTCTTCATCTATAAGGTGGATGTCGATGGAAA
Organism: uncultured Prevotella sp.; assembly: GCA_905210845.1. Classification (GTDB taxonomy): domain Bacteria; phylum Bacteroidota; class Bacteroidia; order Bacteroidales; family Bacteroidaceae; genus Prevotella. The sequence goes on along the minus strand of CAJLYG010000105.1, from coordinate 1,473 downwards.
GCGTATTGACGCAGGGGATGGCATGTACATGCACAAGGTAAATTGAGAGGCCTCATCTTCACTCCGCTATGCTTTTTTGTGTTGTTGTGCACGGACACAAGATGTTTGATGTAAGTCAAGAAAACCCTATAAAAACAGAATAAGCGTGCAAAATCCATGGCTGGATTCTCTTTTCTTCTTAATTTTGCAGTGTCGAAAGGAAGATATTTAGGTTTAGATATTGATCTCATAGGATTAGTAAGGTAAAAGAGAGAATTCAGGATGACCTTGATAGGTATTGACGAAAGGTAAAAAGATCATGATGACAGCAAGTACAATGTTTGGGCTGTTTGCCGTCTTGACAACGACAGCAGGCCTATGGTTGGGGGGCAATCAAATGATGAAATAAGCCCCCGTTGGAATGAAAGAGAATTGTTTTGATGAATATGCGCTCCGTCCTTTGGTAAGGACGGGGCGTTTTTATTTCAAGTTCACCCTTACTCCGAGATTCAAGTCGAAATTGACGGGCTTGTCCTGATAGATCGTCTTGACGTGGCTTCCATTGTCAAAGTAGTAGGCTACACCTGGTTCTGCAAAGGCATAGACATTGGATACAATCTTGTATTCAGCCCCGACACCGGCATTGACGGAATATTGTAGGCCTCCGATTTTGACTTTTCCTTCTTCCGGACCTTGGGAAATGCCATTGGCTGAACTGGTAGTACTGGTATTTCCCTTGACCATTCTCTCTGCCATTCCCCCAGCTTTGAGGTATAGGTGGAAACGATGTCCGTCGGTCAGGCGGTAATTGGCACTGACCGGTATGCCCACATAATGCAGGGTCTGGTGCGTCTTGGTTTCCAGTTCACCGGCGTTCTTGGTGATATCCGATGCTAAATAGGTGTAGGAGACTCCTGCGTCCACGCTCCACCTGTCGGAGATAGGGATGCGTACAGAGGTGCCGATGCGTACAGGCTGCCGGTGCTTGGTCTTGATCCTCTCATCCGGGACTGCTGCTGCCCAGACGAACGACTTGGCGTTATAGCAAACAGGATCACTCCATGTATCAGCAAAGACGCTATTGACGGCAGAATGATTGTCGGCAAGTCCACCGGAATAATATACTTTGACGGTTACGTCCTGCCTGCTCCTTGTGGTATGCTGCCTGGTGTCGTAGTGGTATTGGTTTGCATAGTTTTTGGATGGGTGGGTAGCTTCTTGCCGTTTGTTTCCTGCCTTGGGGGCAGAAGACGGTGCGGGCTGTGAGGATGATGAAGGTGTCGCGACATTCCCTTGGGGTGTTGGAGACGCCTCCTGCATGGCAGGAGCCGTCTCCACGGTCAACCGCTTGTCGTCTCCGAGGTGAGCTTGAGCCAGTTGGTGAGTTTCCGATAGATAGATTGTCTTGCCTTGGAGGGCGCGGCTGACCTTGTCAGCTATTTGAGTCAAAGGATTGTCGTGACGGTCATCAGCCTGCCGAGGTGAACGGCGGGC
>CAJLYG010000104.1 GCA_905210845.1 uncultured Prevotella sp. | reverse complement strand
CCCACAGCTTAGAAGGCTGTTGCTCTAATCCAACTGAGCTACGGAACCATCAAATCGGGTGCAAATTTACATCTTTTTAGGGATATCTCCAAATTTTTAGTTGATTATTTAGGCAAACAAGAGTGGACAGAAACGATGAGTCACAAGAATTATCTGTTTATGAATCGATGGATTTCGGCAAAAAAAACGTTTTCGTTAAGCCAGATGAGCAGAGCCGAGCTTGCTTGAGCTCTGCCATGGCGAGAAAACGAAGGATGAAATCCAACGTTTAAAATTTGGTGGTTTTCGCCGAAATATTTATCTTTGCAACGATTTTGAACGATGTAAAGATGATCACTCAATGATGAAGAATTTCTTCTTACGTTCCCTACCCCAAGAGGATGGCGGCAACTGGCTCTATGTGGGATTGGTTGCCGGTGGCATCGTCTTTTTCATCCTTTTCTTCCTCCGCCCTTTTGGACTGGGGCAGTATCAGGGGAACGTTTTGGTCTTAACGCTGCCATTTACCGCTTGGGCGGTGGCAGGGACTTATGCCTATGGCTGGCTTGCCTTTAAGCCTTGGGTACGTCACACGGCAACGTGGCGTGTGTGGCATCAGTGCGTTGCTATCCTGCTGTTGCTCTGCCTCATTAGCCTGGGTAATTTCGTCCTTGACTGGATATGGTTCAAGAGTCAGCCGTCAATGGATCACTTCTTAGGCTATACTTACGCAACCTTTCTTTTTGGCATTCCCATCACCCTGACCATCGTCGCGCTCGACTATCAGAAACGGCTGCGCAACCGTCTCGCTACCCTACTCCAAAAGGATGAGGCTGCACAAGTCGGACAGACGATTACCTTCCACGACAGTTCGGTACGGGGCGAAGACCTTACGCTGCCCATGGCTGATTTCCTCTATGCAGAGGCACAGAAGAACTTCGTAGATATCTATTTCCTCCATGAGGATCGTGTGGAACAACGGCAGTTGCGCGCTACCCTTGCCTCAGTGCTTGCCGATGCAAGAGACAAGAGCATCTTCCAATGCCATCGCTCGTTCATCGTCAACTTGAACCGCATCCTCTCAGCCCATGGAAACTCCAATGGCTACCAGCTCACCGTTGGTGATGAAAACCATGTTGTGCCTGTGTCAAGGAGCTTCGTCCCAAAACTTCGATCGTTTGTGGGATAAAGCTATCTTTATGCGCTCAATAGTTCCTTGCCAAATTGATGCAAGACCTCACGTATCTGCTGTACTTGCTTCTCGCTTGGTTTGGAAATGCCATAGATATAACGCGCCATCAGTCTTTTGTTGATGCCAATAGCTCGGGCTACTTCCGACACATTCAGCCAAGGATAAGGGGCAAACATCTGAGCTATCTCATTATCCTTTGGTTCAGACACTTCATGGAAGCTACTAATGTGCATATCAGCATCAATGCTTTCCCATCTGATGTCTTCACCATCGTCACCAATGCTATAGTCATTACGTTGCTCAACTGTGGCATCCTTTAGTTCTGGGTATGCCTCTAAAGGCCTACTATACACTTTGCCTTCCTGCGTCTTCATATAAATGCGACCTGCATCAAACCAAATCGTCTTAATTTTCTCCATATCGTTTCCTCCTTTATTAATCATTGCCAAAACATTTTTGCCATTCTTCTATAAACTCATCCCTATAATTATTGCATGTGTTTAGGGCCTTCTTCATAACGTGATCTTTTATCCCATGATTATAAATAACTTTTACGGTAGGCATTAGCTCTATCTTTGCTTTCTTCCCACCATAACTAATATGTACATGGACAGGCTTATGCTCGTCCATGTAAAAGAAGAAGCGAATTCCAAAAGCAATAAGCAAAATGTTGGCATTTGTTTTCTTGCAAAGATAGGTATAAACTTTTATACCTGCAAACAATTTTCTCTATTTTTCCTTCTTCATTCGTCCCAATCCTTGCATCTCGTCCTGGCCCTCAGGCAAGTGGCACGATAGTACTTCGCACAGCTTTCTTGTGACCGTCCATCCTATATGCTTTCCGTAGGAAATAAGCAAATAAGTAGAGAAAATTTTGGGATTCAAAATAATTATCGCTATCTTTGCCTTGAATTCTAAAAACCATAGAAAATCGTAGATCATGAGATTTAGACTAACCTTAGAAGTTGACCGCGCCCATGGGGATTTGCTTCCCCTCAGCTACCAGTATGAGCAGTCGGCTGTAATCTATAAGATACTCAGCAGGAGCGACCGGGACTATTCATCCTGGCTGCACGACAATGGCTTCAAATTGGAGAGTGGAAAGCGTTTCAAACTCTTCTGCTATTCCCGCCTGAATCCTGATAAGTTTCGCATACTCCCCAAGGTCGGATGCATGAACCTCATCGGTGACCGAGCAGATTGGACCATCGGCTTCCTGCCAGAGAAAAGCACTGAGCATTTCGTTCAAGGTCTCTTTGCAGACCAATACTTCACGCTCGGCAACAAGGACTATCGGGTTGACTTCCATGTAGTCAATGTGGAGTTGTTACCCTCCGTCCCGGTTGAACCTACTATGGAATGGGAAGCACTATCGCCTGTCTGTGTCAAAGAGCATGCCGAAGGGCGGATCATCTACCTGTCACCGGAAGCACCAAACTATTCGGAGGCAATCCTCCGGGGTCTTCTCTCCCGTTATGAGTCGCTCTATGGTCATCCCTACGACGGCGATACTCGCGGTTTCCGTTTCGAATTGTTGAGCCCTCAACCGAAATCCGCCCTCATCACCCTCAAGACCGGTACTCCGCAGCAAACCCACATCCGTGGCTACCGTTATCGCTTCCGCCTCACCGTACCGGAAGAGCTGATGCATATAGCCAGCGAGGGAGGCATTGGCGAGGAATGCTCGCAGGGGTTTGGATATATAGAACCTTTAAATAAGACAATAAAATGATAAGAGAAATCATAAATTTCACACGAGACCTTCTGGCGGATATTCCTGATATTCGACTTTGGAATGCTAAACCAGATAAGGGTCTGCACGTATTTGTTGATATCGATGAAAATAGTCGATGGATCAATACTGAATTAAAAGAAGGGGTTGACTATACCTACTACGATGGAGAAAATGAGAACATTAAGTTATGGGGTGATTGCATCCGTTATCAGGAAGCTACGACCTATATCTCAATGAATAAGGTTAAAAAGTTTGATCCTAAACAGAAAATCCATTCCTGCTCACCATTTGCAATTGCATATAACTTTAATTTCAATGAAGCTGACAAAAATACATATGGTATTCCTGTTCTAAAAAAATCTGACAAGCCAAGTAAAGAAGAAATACAAAACAACGAAGCTCTTATTCGAAATAAAAGATATGAGGTAGTCTGTGAGAGGGTGAGTGATTACAAAAAGAATAGCATAGCTGTTTATGGCCTGAATTTTAAAGAAGCATCAGGTGAGCTGTTTTCTGAGCCTTCGTATAAATACAAGAATCAGATAAATGGTTTCTTCAGAGAATTCCCTGAGATATTGTCTGCGATAAAGAATATTAAGGAATACAGCTTGCTAAAAGATAAGGATTATCTCCATATCTATTTACGCAGTGTTCCTATAGAAGAAATGGAAAAACAATACCATCATTATGTAGAGCAAGAGATATTCAGTGGTGATGTGCTCTCAGATAAAACATATGGAACTGCAGGATTTTTCACAGCCTATAGCCAAAAGAAACTTTTTATGAGACATCAGACAGGGTGTCAGATAGAAGGGGTAAGCCAACGCGTTTCTACAGAAGATGCCATGCTTTTATTTGAATTTATGAAATTACTCCGTCGCAAATGCTTTCCGAATCCACTTCCAATTGTGGTGGATCAAAAAGAAATTAATAAAGCTATTATCAAGCTATATAATGAAAGCGGAGAGAAACTGTCTACAAGACAAATACTAACTCAGCTCTTCCAAAAAAGGAATATAAAATATCTTTCCGATTTCTTCTTATTTAATTTACGGAATACGATGTCGGGATATGTAATTAACGACTTTGATTTTGTATCACTTTTTAGATTTGAATTAGTCCCTGCTATCCACATATTAAATCTTATGGAAGCAGGCTACTATGTCAATGATAAGATGAAGAAGGATCCAGATATACATATACAAACGATTTTTGATTTTGAAAAGATCGCAGTCAGAACTATATTCAATAACTCACTAGTACGTATCAAAGATGACACTTACGTAACTCACTATTTTGACAATTTAGATCCTAAATATGTACCGGGCGGAAATACAATGGTAGATCTCATATGCAAATACCGCAAGTGTATCTACGAGTATATATATAAATCTAAGACAGGTGGTATCACTCACAATATGATTGATGATATGCTACTCACATCCATAAAAACGAACATCCTTAACGACAAAATTAAGGGACGCACAGAATGGATTAATAAGATAAAGACAAAGCTGAACTTGTGGTTCAGCCTCTATGATTTCTTCTCAAATAATAAAGTAAATGCAATGACATCAAGAATCAAAGAACTCAAGACGAAAATCAACGAGGTCTCTTTAGGCGAGGCAGACTTAGAGACCCAGGAAGAATTTGCCTTTGCGGCAGGTCAGTTAATATCTTATCTTATAGATAGAAGTGCGGCAAGCAACAAGACTTATGCTCTTTTGGAACCTTATCTGCAGAAGAGTAAGATCTCCATGCTTCAGACATCATTGTCGCAGTCCATAGCTACCTATAAGCATGATATACGTGTTGTACATAAGGGCCGATTTGAAAATATAGCCGCACAAGCCCTTACCTTCTCACCGGATGGAGAAATGAAACCATTGCTAAGATACCTTCTAGCAGGTTGTTTTTCTCCCTGTGTCATCTATGAAAAGAAAGAACAGACAACAGAAAACAAATTATAAAAAATATCAAATATGGCAGAATTTAAGAATCGTGTTTTTGGCTGTGCTATTATCAAAGCCATCAACTCCAACTACAATGCAGATTTCTCGGGACAACCCCGTACATTACCTAGCGGAGTCGTTTATGCAACCGACAAGGCTTTCAAGTATACGGTAAAGAATTATCTGAAAGATGTATATGATGATCAGATCTTCTATTTCAAGTCACTGAATGAAAACTTGAATCCAAGATCATTGGATGAGCGGTATAAGCTCATCTTCGGTGAATATCCAAAATCTAAAGGTAAAGGCAAAAAGGATGAAATTACAAAGATAGAAGTAGCCAAGAATCTTCTCACTTGCCTTGATGTTCGTTGCTTTGGAGCAACATTTGCGGGTGCAACGAATATTTCTGTTCATGGGCCAGTTCAGGTAAACCATGGTGTAAACATCTGGAAGGAAAATAATATCTACACAGAGCAGATCACATCTCCTTTCAGCAACAAGGCTGATGACGCTGATGCGGAAAAAGGAAATACGACTATTGGTAGACAGTCCAAATTAGAGGAGGGGCATTATCTGCATCATTTCTCCATAAATCCAGGCAACCTGTCAGAACTCGCTTCCATTATTGGTGATGGAGCCAAAAAGCTGGATACCGATGACATCAGTAAGTTGAAGGAAGGAATGCGCCGGGGAGCGACATGGTATGATTCGGCCTCCAAAGCCGGATGTGAGAATGAAATGCTTGTATGGGTCCAGCTGAAGGAAGGTTCCAAAAAGGTATTCCCAAGCTTTGCTACCTTAGTACATCTTATGGATAAAAAGGAAGATGGAAAGTGCGTGTACGACTTCGCCTCCTTGAAATCCTTATTGGATAAGAATGCAGCAGATATTGAAATGGTGGAAGTCTATTTTGATAAGTCTGCCAACAAGATCATCAACCTTCCAGAAAATGTAAACCTATACGACATTTGATATGAATTCAGATCAAAAACTTATATCTTTTGATTTGAAGGCAGAAATGGGCTTCTTTAAGAAACCGGATATCAATGATGGTATCTATCTGACCTATAATATGCTGCATAAACCAGCATTGTTGGGTATTTTGGGAGCCATCATCGGCTTGAAAGGTTACGAGAACAAAGGAATGTTGCCTGATTATTATACCCAATTGGAACATCTGAAAATCGCAATTCAACCATTGGACAGTGACAAAGGCAACTTCCAGAAAGAAATCATCAGCTATAATAATGGTACTGGCTTTGCCAGTACCGAGGATGGAGGAAACCTTATCATAACGGAGCAAGTATTGCTTCACCCGGCATTCCGATGCTTTCTGCTTTTAAATCTAGAGAACGAGACAGAGAATAAGTTATATGAAAATCTCTGGAGCTATCAGTCAGAATATGTCCCCTATATGGGGAAAAATGAGTTTGGAGCCTGGTGGACTAGTACAAAGGTTTATACAGAAGTAAAGCCTTTTGGTTTTGACAGAAATTACAGCATAGCATCCCTCTTTATGAAGAATGAAGCAGTCAGCCAATATGTGGCTAAGTCGCTTTCGCTGGCTGGAATGGAACCGAGAAATTCTGTATTCCTGTATTTTGAGCGGCTGCCAATAGGCTTTGATACTACTCTGCATCAGTATGAATATGGTGATTTCGTATATTCCAACGCTCACTTTAAAGCCGATATGGAACTGAAAGGTACCGGTGATTTTTATGACATAGGGGGCGAAACAATAATACAGTTGCGATGATTTGTTATAAGGAAGAATATTTCAGAAATCTCATAAAAGATTCCGACAGATATTATGCTCATCTGTCGGATAGGGATAATATACGTCCAGAACTTCTTTCGGAGCATTTGGCCCTGACAGTTGAATATGCAAGAAAGATAGTAAAGCAGAAGGACCTTGATGGGATTATCTGTCATCTCATAGCAGAAATAGTAAATTGCGATGTTGATAAAAGAAAGAGCCAGCTTATTCATGAGATGTTTTGGGAGACAATTGCATTTCATGACCTGGGCAAACTAAATGCTGGTTTTCAGCATTCTAAAATGCATAATTATCAGACTCTGTTGGAAGTCAGTCATCATTTTGGTTCAGACCATTCTATTATAAGTGCCTATCTGTATTTATCTATCATATTTCATAAAATTATGGAAGGGCACTTTAATGATGATGATATACTGTTTCTGTGCAATATAGCCTTATACATGAGTTATCCCATTATTCGTCATCATAGTTCCTGGCTTGGTAAGTGCCAGAATGAAGATACATGGTGCAATGAAAAGCTGTATGATCTGAAACCATATCTTTCTCTAATCAATCTGCCCATATCAGAAGATGAGATCAATCTTTTTCATATGAGTTTTTTGGCAAATGCCAATTTTGATGCGTTATTTGACTGGTATGATAATGATTGTACCGTAATCCGAGATTATGGATTTCCTCTTTATGCTCTTGTGCGTTTATGCTATTCCCTGTTAACAGTATCGGATTATCTGGCCACTGCTCACTATATGAATGCATGGAAGGGCATGGATATAAATGTGGGTATAATCGATGATGCATTGCGGAGTAAGATTACATCGCAGGCCCAACATAGCAAAAAATACAATGAACAGGTATTTCAACGTCTTGAACAAGGAGATCTTGATCAGGGTAATCTTCTGGAGAAGAGTAATGACAACCTTAATAAGTTGCGCACTAGTCTTGCGTACGATGTACTTACTAAAGTAATGGAAAATCCTAATAAGCACTTGTACTATTTAGAAGCTCCAACCGGAAGTGGAAAGACGAATGTGTCCATGCTCGTGTTATCCCAACTTCTGGCTGATGACCATACTATAAACAATGTATTCTATGTGTTTCCTTTTACCACACTAATAGACCAGACCTTACAATCCCTGCAAGTAACGTTGGGCTTACACGATGATGAGATAGCTGCTATCCATTCTAAGTCGCCTATGAACGAAAATCATGATGATAATCAGTATCTAAACTATTTGGACCAACTGTTTCTCAATTTTCCGGTGACGCTACTCTCCCATGTCAAGTTTTTCAATATCCTTACAACCAATGAGAAGGAGAACAACTATTTGCTTCACAGGATAGCCAACTCCATTATTATTATGGATGAACTGCAATCTTATCCACCTGTCATGTGGGATAAGATGATGTTCTTTATATCACACTATGCAACCTATTTTAACGTTCGCTTCATTTTGATGTCAGCCACGTTGCCTAAGATTGGCAATTTGCAGAACCAGGAAAACTTCGTGTATCTTGTTGACAACAAAGAGAAATATTTTCGCAACCCTAATTTCTGTGAGCGGGTAAATTTTGATTATTCGCTATTGTCATGGGAACAGCCGAATGAAGATACTAAGGAGGAATATCTGAACGAGTTGTATAATGTCGTGGAAAGCAAATCCAGAGATTATGCCCAAAGTAATATTATCAACAGAGATAGCGTTTTCACTATTATCGAATTTATAGGCAAACGAACTGCCAGCAGATTCCTTTCCATAGCAAATCAAATCAATAAGCTATTTGATAGTATTATGTTGCTCTCTGGAACCATATTAGAACCACGTCGAAAGCAAATCATCGGGACTTTGAAGTCTAAAGATACCCGTAGAAAAAAGATATTGGTTATCACGACACAGGTCATAGAGGCTGGAGTTGATATCGATATGGATCTCGGATTTAAAGACTGTTCCATTATTGACAGTGAAGAACAGCTTGCCGGCCGTATTAATAGAAACGCTGGGAAGTATAACTGCAAGCTCTATCTCTTCAATTGTGATGCAGAGAAAATCTTATATGGCAAAGATGAACGCTATGTTGTAATGGCAAAGAGTATAACAGAAGATAAGTCTGTCTATAAGGAAATACTAAGAGATAAAGACTTTGATAGACTTTATAATATTATCATACAAGACATTATAAAACGACATTGTTCCCACTTTCTACAGAATATCAACGATCTGTATGATGATATCAGAATGCTGGATTTCCCTAAGGTCGCTGATTCTATTAAATTGATTGACCAGCAGAATGTTACTGTATTTGTACCTTTATCCTTTAGCGCATACCTTCTTGGAGAAGCATATAGTATAGCAAAATCATTTGACCTGATTAATGGCGATATAGTAGAGGGAGAGAGGGTATGGAAGTTTTATAAGACCATAGTTGTAAAACAAAAGGAGGATTTTATAAACAATAGGATCCAACTTAAACAGCTTCTTACTTTGATGAGCCAATTCTCTTTCTCCATTTTTCCAAAAGGTAAGGATTATGAATCATTGAGGACATTTGGCTATGAACAGTACGGCTTCTTTTATTTGGAGAATTATGAATCTGTGTATTCTTTTGAGAACGGTATTAATACCAACGTTCTGATGGAATCTAATTTCTTTTAAAAAGATGGAGATAACAGGTACTCTTATCAATTACTATTTTGTTTGCCACAGAGAGCTCTGGCTCTTTGCCAATGGCATCAACATGGAGCAGGAGTCTGATCTGGTCTATGAAGGGAAGCTAATCCATGAGGAGAGCTATCCTGAGCGGTCATCAAAATACGAAGAGGTGGCCATCGACGGCATCAAGGTGGACTATTATGATGCCAATAATCATGTTATCCATGAGATAAAGAAATCCAATAAGGTGGACCGGGCGCATGAATGGCAGCTCAAATACTATATGTATGTCTTCGAGCAGCATGGCGTGAAGGATGTCCGTGGCATTCTGGAGTATCCCGTGATGCGCAAGACAAGGGAGGTGATGCTTACGGATGTCGACCAGGAGGAGATCCGCTCGATGATCGGCAAGATCGAGTCTATCATCAGTCAGGACGACTGTCCGCCACGGGTGAAGAAGGGTATCTGCCACGACTGCAGTTATTTCGATTTCTGCTACTCTGAGGAACCGGAAGAGGCTCCAAATGTAACTGATGATTAGACCTCTCAGGTGCGATAATAATATTTGGAGGAGAAAAGAAGATGAAAAGAAGTTTCTATCTGTTCAATCCTGGTATCATGGAGCGCAAGGACAACACGCTCAAGTATACCCCGGTAAAAATCGATGAAGACGGGACGGAACATACGCAGCCACCACGCTATATTCCAATAGAGGATGTGGCTGAGATGTATGTCTTCGGGAGTCTGAGAGCCAACAGCGCGCTCTACAACTATCTGGGACAAAAGGACATTCCGGTACATTTCTTCGACTATTACGAGAATTATACCGGGCGTCGATGCAGTCTTTGCAGGTTTCAAAGTCAGCGCCGTGGTCGAGGTGAAGGGCGATGGGGAGATCATGATCTTCCAAAGCTGCTTCTACGAGATGTTTCAAATACGGCGGTTTAGCGTATTTGCGGGCACCGGCCGAAGCCTGAAGGATGATCGGGGAATTCAATTCAGCAGCGGCCTGGGTGACGCCCTGGACGATTTCCATGTTGTTGATGTTGAATGCGCCGATAGCATAGTGGCCTTCATAGGCTTTTTTAAACATTTCTGTAGTTCCAATTAATGGCATGTTTACATTCCTCCTACATAATACGTAA
>CAJLYG010000103.1 GCA_905210845.1 uncultured Prevotella sp. | reverse complement strand
ATCTCCTTCTATTTATACTATATATCTATTATATCCCCCCCCCCTATGTTTGTCAAGGGTTTTTTTTTATAAAAATGTAAAATTTTGATAAAAAAATAGATATTTAATAATAATATCTATTGCATTTATTTAATATTCAACGTTATTTAAGTATAATCCCTCTGCACCTGCAGTTTTTCCAAATGAGCATCTATCTTTTGATTTTAGTATATAATCTATACTTTTATTCTTTGTACTAACTTCTATTAATGCTCCCACCATATTCCTCACTTGATATTTTAAGAATCCATTACCTATAAATCTAAAAATTAATATATTATTTTCTTTAGTTATACTTGCATCATATATTGTTCTTACATATGATTCTTTCTTTTCTTCTTTATTTACAAATGCACTAAAATCATGAGTACCTTTTAAATATTCTATTTCATTTTTCATTTTGTTTTTTTTATTTTTATACCTCTCTTCTCACATACCTCCGGGGCGCGCGCAGAACGGAGCTCCAGCAAGAGGTTATCTCCCAGCCATCAATAGATCATCTAATAGCCCTTAACAGGTCATCTCCCAGCTTCCAACAGGCCATCTCCCGCCTTGCGAAAGGTCACCTTTCGCGCGCCATTCCATGGCAGATTGGGAGACGTACCCACCTCATAGACAGCCGTGGCAAGCGGCATCGTCCAATGGCTGAAATGCAAATCTCGTGAACTTTACAAGCTAAAGATCAATCCTCGCTCCAAGAACTAACAAGCCAATCGGTAGATTCATCATACATGTCTTCATCCTCATCGCCACGCCGTGGCTTGGCAAAGTCAAAGTCATTCACACTGCTTTTATCCTCCCCAAAGCTTTCGCATACATTAGGAACTGAGATGCTGCTTATCCGTGGAGGCAAATAAGTTTTCTTTCCCATATTCGTGCTGTTTTTATTTCAGAGAGAATATGCATCCTATTCCCAAGCGCAAATATACGAAATCATTTCAAAATAAATACACTTTAGCGTTGAAAAACATTTTTTCTTGTTAGCAACACCTATGTGAGGCATCATAGCCTATTCAATTCTGTTATTCTTGTTTAAGACATGAGTACAATTTTTATATTCGATCGCATCCGCCGTATTCCCAGAAGAAGGGTATTCCACGAAATTATCCTCCATCGTCAATCCCTCTACGCACGCTGCGGAAATGGCTTTCGAGGAGGGAGACGCCATCTCAAACACATTCTCACGAATAGAAATGTTCCGATGGACAGGGGATGTGCTCGTCCCAGTCTCCGGGGCAATGAGGATCACAGGACTGCCGCACTTGATAAAGGTATTCCGACGAATGGTCAACTGATGGACAGGACCCGACTCAAACCAGCTCTTCCCATCATCGGCTACCAAGATACCACTCATCTGGGTCCCATAGAACGTATTATGCTCGATGACCGTCTTTCTCCTCGTCGTTACGAGGATGCCACGCGTAGGGATCCTACAGAAATAATTATGGGCTAAATATACTTGGGGAGTCCATGTCGTGTTCTCAACGACCCACGTCGCAGACAACTTGACGAAAGTTCGGTCCAACGGCTGGGTCAACGTGATCTCGATCTCCCGAGGCGTGACCATCTTAGCCGACTTGACCAGACAGGAGTAGACAGGCAGCAACGTTTCCGGGTTGACGATTTCGATGCTATCGCCCGGAAAGAAAGACTGGAACCCGTATGTTTGGGGATGCATATACCTCAGGCGAAGACGAGACCTGTCGATCACCTTGGTAACCTGCAAGTGTGTACCGTGGATATTGATTGGGTCGTCATGGGCTCCGGCGAAATAAGAATTCTCGATACGGATAGTCCCCTTGCACCCCGAGAACTGCATCATGTCGGCAAAGCCCGCATTCGTCCTCCCCGATCCTTGTTCCGGGGCAAAGCGGCAATGGTTGACAAAAATGTCCTCAGAGGTCTGGCTCACAACGCCGAAATTGCCCAAGTAGCAGAAATGGACGTCCTCGAACCTGACATTCCTTGAACGATTAATCAGCCCGCACACTTCATCTCTGATCCCATTCCTGATCTGGAACACCGTGCCCACCGGCACTTCTTGCTTCTTGGAGTACCGCAAGTAAAGGGAATGGGGAGCCAGTTCCTTTACCTCACATAAATTGTCCATCGGACTCCAGGAACGCCACGTCATGTCTCGCTTGGGGTCATACATCTGTGCAATTCCCTTCCGGAAAGCCCATCCCTTGCCATACCACTCCAACTGCCCATCGACAATACGATATTGAGAAGTGGGATGGACCTTGCATTTCATATAATCCTTCCCGTCTTCCACGACCTCCATCTCGACCTGCGTGGGATGCGCATTGTCTATTTTCAAATCCTTGAACAAGATGTTCTGGCAACTGTCGATCACGAAAGCCGTCATCTCACCATCCAAGAGGATCGTCGCGCCCCGGCCGTCGACGTTGACATTCTTGAGATGCCGCAGCAAAAGGGCGATATGCTTCTGTGGATCAGGGCACTCCTGCTCCGAACAAGTATTCGAGACATAGTACTTCCTGACCGTGGCATCCTCCCGGGGAATGCGATAAATGCCCGGTGACAACTGGATCGTGACAGGACTCCCCTGATAAGAGGCTGCCTTTTCAAAGGCATCCCGTAAGCACTGTCCAGCCGTCCCCCCATCCAACTTGACGGAGATGATATTTTCTGCACGCACTGTCCATCCATTCAAGAATAGGATCAAAGCAAATAAAAGCGTCTTCTTCATTTCTTCCTATTAAGCTAAGCATCAACGAAAGGCGTTGCCCACTCCATTGATTGTCGTTCTACTTTTGAGTGCAAAAATAACGATATCCGTCCGATTATCCAAGGATTTCCACCGGGCATTGAAGAAAAAGTCCTATTTAACGTTCAAGGTAACCTTGCCTTTCACCTCATCGCCCTTCTTCAAAGGTTTGCGATACTTCGCATAATAACCTTCCAAGAACATCTCATCACCAGGCGATACGAAATCAGCCACGAGGAACTGGATCCTATCCCCATTCTTCCAAGCACGCCAATGCTGGCTGCCATCCGAGACGGCAAGGATCTCATGGCTGGCATGGTCTTTTAACCCAGCATACCAAATATTCCTTCTTGTCGACCGGAAGTCATTACTGCCCAAGGCGTTCGCGTCGTGACTCCACGACCAGGTTGGTTGCTGGCGAGGCTGAACCGTAGCCGGGACATCCGAATAAAACAGTTTCGCCACGCCGGATGTCCTCCCAATATGATCATCAGGATAGACGCTCCACAGTCCTTTCCTTTCCCAGAACGTCTGGTCGAAGGAGGCAGGAGCCTCAAAGACCATTCCCCACTGACGAGGATTGACATCTTTTTTCGCCTTGAAATGATAATCGACCCAAAGCGTGCCATTGGCATTGATGGTCAACTTATATTCCCCATCCATCTCTTGATAAGTACCGGAAACCGTAATAACGACATCCTGGCGCACCTTTTCCGCGTTGACAGCGTTTGCTTTCCACTGGGAACACAAATCGTTGTATATAGGCGTATTGGCATTATGATTCGGATAACAGCCACCACCGGTTAAGGGCAAGACCATCAAGGTCGGGCCACCGACCAACAAGTTCTTTCCATTCTTCTGAAGAGACAGGATCTGTCCGGACGCCCTACTCACTTCACAAAGGAAATCTTTTCCCTTGACCAGGAACCTGTCAGCCTTTTTCTGCAGTTTTGTCTTTTCTTCTGCCAAGGCTGGAATCGCATGTTGGACCTGTCTTCCTACAGGAATCCTATACTCATCCACAACGATCCCGTTAGGATCAGTAAAGGACAGATATAACTCATGTGCCTGCTGAGGGTCTTGGATAGGGATCGTCAACTGTCCACGTTGATGGGGAGCCAAGGCCAACCGTTTCTTTCCGCTCTCATTCCCATACCGATAGTAAATATCCAATGCGCTGAGGTCTTGGTAGATATAACGGTTCTCAAGGTCAAGGACCAAGGTATGCGACGGGACTAAGCTATCGGTCAAGACCTTGACAGGGCTGTAGACTTTCTTCATGTCCCAATACTCAGGTTTCGGTCGACGCCATCCATCAATGGGTCCCCAAGCCCCATAGCCAACGGCTCTTCCATCAGGCAATTGGAAGATATCATCAATGCCCGACCAAATAGAACCGCCTAAGACACCCTTTGTCTTATACATATTCTCCCAGGTCGGTGCCAACGCGAAGGCTGCCCAGTCGTTTCGGATTCCAGGGTCGGTCTCCAATTCCGTGCGGTTATAGCAATTCAGATGGCAATATTCACCGTATGTCATCGGACGATCACCCTGCGCAGCGACCTTATACCCTCCAGGTCCTGGATAGTGGATATTCGCGATCGGTGCCGTACTGCCCTGGTTGTTGAATCCTCCGTATGCCTGGTCATGGAACGTATGCGGGCGCGTAGGATCAGCCTTGTTCACATACTCCTGGACTTGTGCGAAGGTCTTGCACCAATACGATTCATTGGCCATCGACCAAAAGAGGATCGAAGGATGATTCCGGTTAAACTGGATATTCTCCATGTTGGCTTGTAAGATATAAGGGAAGTAAATCGAATCCTGGTAGTTCAACGTCTGCCAGTTCTCATTGGCTCCATGGCCAACCCAGCAAACGGGTGATTCGCATTCGACGAACATCCCTAAGGAATCACAGATATCCAACATTTCCTCACAAGGGGGATAATGAGACGTACGGATAAAATTACAATTGCCCGCCTTATAGGTCAGGATATCTTTCAGCTCCCATTCCCTTGATACAGACCGTCCCGTCAAAGGATGCATCTCATGACGGCAGACACCATGTAGTTTCACCGGTTTCCCATTGACATACAGCTCATTCCCTTTCACCTCGACCTGTCTGAAACCAAACTTTTTCTCAACGGTCTCTAACACCTTCCCGTTTTGAAGCAGGTCGATCCTTAGCGTATACCTGTTCGGTTGCTCACAATTCCAAAGAAGAGGTGCTGTGCAATACTGCTTGACAGAGCCTTTCCACACTTTGCCTATTGGCGGGTTAGGCAGCCTAACGACCGACTTATCCCGGAAGCCCGATACGGACATTTGCAGTTCCAGTCCCTTCTGCCTTTGGGAAGAATGGTTTGCAACAGCTAACTGGACATCCAACAGTCCATCCTTCTCCCCATTCTCCAACGTAGTCTTGATCCTCATGTCAGATATATAGTTATGGGGGAATGCCATCAAAGTAACCTTTCTCAAGATACCCCCTAACTGATGGGCCGCATATTGTGTCAGGCTCCCTAACATATCCGCTAACGACTCGCTCCTGACCGCCAAGGCCAGCTCGTTTGTCCCCGCCTTTAAGTAAGGGGTGATATCTACTTCATAAGGAGTCATGCCTCCTAAATGATAGCCTGCGGAATGCCCGTTGACATATACATAATACTCACTATGGACCCCATCGAAGCGTACCCTCACCCGACAGTCCTTCCAATCATCTGGCAAGGTAAAGGCTTTCTTATATCCTGCATAAGCGAGGGAATCCACATGGAACCCTTGCATGTACCATTCCCCCGGCACCTGGATCTGGCTCCATCCCTGTTCCTGGTCGGACTTGTAGAAGTCCTTCTCAGGTGAAGGATTGAACTTCCAGGTTCCATTCAGGGAGAGCACAGGGCGGGTCGCCCCCTCCGTGAAAGTAGGAACGGGCGCATACACAGGAAGGACCTTCTCCGCATTAACGTTCGTATCGACCTGATATGTACGAATATTCTTCAACGCCAATTTTTTCTGACCTTCAAAAGGAACCGGCTTTCTCGGATTAGAAGAATACAGATTCAGATCGGAGACAATTGCGTTCGCCCCCTTTCCTGACAGTTCGAAGACAAGCACTAACTGACCATAAGCATAGGTCTTCTTCGGAAGATCGATCAGGTAATGTTGTTCCTTTTTAGGCTCAAGCCTTATGTTCTGAAGCTCATTGCCATCCACGACGACATGCTCTTGGCGTTCTTCGTCCGCCAAGTACGTAACCTCCAACCGATAGTCAGCCTGAATATCCATGCCATCAAACGCATAGATAACCTGAGACCCATAATTACAAGTCTGCGCTTTCTCGCTCCCTCCAACATCCTTCGGCATGGTATAGTTCTCTCCCTTCACCAGGAAAGGTTGCTTCCCCAGCACGCCACAATCATTGGCAGCAACCAATGTCATCTTCTTATTTTGTGCCCAGCCAGGAATGTACGATAAGAGCAACATCCCCAACAAGGCAGCTATCTTGATATTTTGAGTTAGTATTTTCATCTGATTTGCTATTTAATTCTCATTTCTATGGTCCCATAACAAGGCAGAGCCTCGATGGTCTTACAATAATTTCCCCAAGCGATCTCCGGATAATCCCAACGGTTATCAGCATAGAGAATCAACTGTTCATTGGGCATCTTGTTCATCCTGCATGCCAATTGAGCATCTGTCGACACGAAGGACAGTTGATGGTTTGCATCCGTCGATACGGTATAGTAATATATATTCTCCTTCATCCCCTTTGCCTTCTGGGTAAGCGGATGATCGCAATTAGCACCACGGTCAGCCCAATAGAAATAATCATGTGTGTCATCTTGCCATGACTGCACAGGACGTTCGCCGTATCGTGCTTGACGCGACTGGTACAAAGAGCAGGACCCATCATTGCCGGCAAAAGCAGAATCCGGATAGCAATCCCAATAGCCGTCCCGCTTCCAAGATAACTTTTGGACCGCATCAGAAAGATAGAACTTCAGCCCAGTCTCACGAAGATATCCATTGGGCAAGCCATCCACGGCATAGGAAACTGTGACCTTTCCCTTTGGAGTGATCAGCATCTGGTAGTGACCCTTGACGCCTTTGGCATGCCCCTTCACATTTACTTCCACATCTCCATGGTCTCGCATCTTATAATCCATCGACTCCATGACCCAGTCGCTATCCTCCGTACAATAATGATTTGCCATTTTACGGACCTCCGCGCCACTCAAGTGGTTGAGGTTCACATACATGTTCAGGAAAGGACCTTTGTCAATCACCACTTGGCTACCCGCCATGGCATGGTCGATCAGTCCTGTCTTCTTGTCGAACGGAATCACGAAGCCTTCCCCACGAATGACCAAACGAGTTGAATTATCCTCGATTTTCAAGGACGTCCCGTTTCCTAAGTCCGGATAGTCAATCCGCTCATGGCCGATCACGGGATCATATTGGTCGATCAGCTCCCCTTGGGAGCCCAAGAACTCAATCCTCAGGTGCTCCCCATCTTTCCAATCACATGCCGGAATGGTTAGGATTCCCTTCTGATGAGGTTCAAGAGAAGGCAACGGCAAGTCATGGGTTTTCCCTAAATAAGTATAGCGTGCCCTAATCTCCTTCAGATTGGTATGGTCGAATCGATTATATACGGTCAGCTGAAGATCCATCCCTGCACTTGCCTGAATTCTTTTCCCCATCAGCAACCTGACTGGAGAGCAAGCCTTCTTGGCAGCCCAGAACTCAGGCTTCTTGCGTCGCCATATATCCACGATCCCCCATTCTCCATATCCAACGCACTTCCCTTGGTATCCCTCCGGTTTAGCCGTATGCGCGAATTCCTTCCAGAAGGCAGTCCCTACCTTCGGCTCGGGAAGCTCAAAGATGTCATCTTGGTAACACCAGATAGCTCCTCCAAGCCCTCCGGGAGCTTGGAAAACGCCATCCCACATCAAATCGATTGACTTTCCCCAGAACTCACGAATACCTGGGTCGGTCTGCAAGGTAGCATACGTATAACAAGCAGGATGTGCCCATTCGTCAAAGAGGGCTGGCATTTCCCCTTGTTGGAAATGACGGGTGGAAAAGCCCCATTGGTCTAAGTTCCCGTCCCAGTTAGGATAATGGAAGCTAAGGATGTCGTATATCTTCGCCCCCTTTTCCTTGGCGGAACCAGGATAGCTGAAGATTACGGGACGGGTAGGGTCTGTCGCCTTTACCCAATCGTAGCTCTTTTGGAAATTACTGCCATAGACACTCTCATTCCCGATACTCCACATGAGCACGGAAGGATGGACACGATTGACCTTCACCTCCTCTTGCAATTGCCCCAAATACCGTGCCTCGAAAGCAGGATCATCCTGCGAGGCTCCCGGAGCATAGTTCTTCTGCCGATACGTATTCACGAAACAGCATGCCGTCTCACTTTCCACATAGATCCCATACCGATCGCAGAACTTCAAGAAACGTTCGTTGGGCGGATAATGTGAGGTACGCACAAAGTTCAAGTTTGCCTCCTTGAACAAGATCACGTCAAGACTATCCAGATATGGCGTCGTTCCTCTTCCCATCCATGGATCAACATCATGTCGGCAAGCGCCACGAAGCTTGACCTGACGGCCATTGACGAGCAACTTATCTTTCACGATCCTGATATCACGGAAGCCCACTTCCTCACTGAAAGTCATTGATGACTTACCAGGAGCATGCAAGGTTGTTGTGAGATGATAGAGATAAGGATGCTCTGCATCCCATTTGTCAGGACGGTCCACAGGAATGGCGATATCATTATGCCCTTGCCGGACCGTGAAGACAGAATTCCTCAGTTTCACCTTCTTGCCATGACGGTCCTTTAGGTCCACAGCCATTCTTGCGGGACCTTTTCCTTCATATTCAAAAGAATAATGGAGAACGGCATCTTGAAACAAGCTATCCAGTCTTGTCTCAATATTGACATCATAGATGGAGTTCCCTGACAGCGCGAAAAGAGTCACGTCCCTCAGGATTCCCCCAATAGGATGATGGGCATATCCTGACGCATAGGAGATATCATCGATACGGTCTTCCACCGCAAGGCTAATCATATTCTCCCCTCCAGGTTTCACTAAAGAGGTGATATCTGTCTCCCAACGGGTAAATCCCCCGAAATGTTCTCTTACAAAGACACCATTGACAGAGAGGCGGGCATGACAGTAAACGCCATCAAACCGAAGGATGATACGATGCCCTCGATAATCAGAAGGGACATTTATCTTTTTCTGGTAATAGAACCACTGGTCATGCCTGATGGCAAAGCCTTGCATGGCAAGCTCTCCAGGCACTTTCACTGGTGTCCACCGACTCTTATCATCGTATTTAAACTCCCAAGTACCATTGATCGATATAACGGGACGACTAACCCCAACGACCTTTTGGGGCAATGGGTAGCTTTTGCCAGCAAAAGAGGCTGCCGGCAAAAGTCGGGCAAAGAAACATGCCAACAATAATAAACTTAATCTTCTCATCTATCAAAATTCTTATCTTACCACCATATTGAGTAAATCATTACCAATACAGCCATAATGATTAACGCAGAAATATTAAAGAACTTACTTGTCCTAAACAAAGACCTCTCATATACATAGACGTGTTTGTCTGCCTGATGCGGGTTGCCTAACAAAATGATCAGCAAGCAGCACAGCATGAACACGATTCCCATTCTATCCATCCACGGAAGGGCTGGGCATCCAATCTTCAGGACCGTAGAGAACACGAACGACCCCAATGCCGCAGCCAATGCGCCACGGGAAGTAGCCCTTGGGTAGAAAAAGCCAGCTAAGAAAATGGCTAAGGCACCTGGGCTCACGAACCCCGTGAATTCCTGGATGTATTGGAACGCTTGATCTAATCCCGTGAGCATCGGGGCAATGCCGACGGCAATGAGCAATGCCACAAGGCTGGCCCATCTCCCAACGGTTACCAATGACCGTTCCGAGGCTTTAGGACGAATATACGAGCGGAAGATATCCATGGTAAAGATCGTGGATATACTATTCATCATCGAGGCAAGAGAACTGACGATGGCTGCCGTCAGGGCTGCGAAGGCAATGCCACGGATACCATCTGGCAAGATATTGGAAAGCAGCCACGGATAAGCCTCATCTGGCTTGGACAACGGTGCATGCAAGGCAAAAGCAGCGATGCCAGGCAATACGACAAGGAAAGGCACCAACAACTTGATATAGGCAGCGAATGCCATGCCTTTCTGCGCCTCATCGACCGATTTTGCCGCCAAAGCGCGCTGGATAATATACTGGTTGCATCCCCAATAGTACAAATTCGATACCCATAGGCCGCCAATGATGACAGAGATCCCTGGCAGATCCTTATATCCAGGATTCGATGGATCCAAGATTAAATGGAATTTCTCCGGGGCAACTTCCATCAATCTCTGGCAACCTTGTATGAATTGTCCATGGTCGCTCAGTGCGGAAACAGCCAACACCGTGGTAATGAGCCCGCCACCCACGAGGAAGACCACCTGGATGACATCTGTCAGAGCCACCGCCTTCAGTCCACCATAGATAGAATACAGTCCTGCTAAAAAAGCAAGTGCCAGCACGCCTGCGACCAAGGGAATCCCCATGACCTTCTGAATGGTCAACGCACCCAAGTAGAGGATCGAAGTAAGATTGATAAAAACGAAGACGGCAAGCCAAAAGACAGCCATTACCGTCTTTACCCTTTTATCATAACGC
>CAJLYG010000102.1 GCA_905210845.1 uncultured Prevotella sp. | reverse complement strand
GCTTGCAACCTGTTTTGAGGTTGTCAAAGGTTGTCAAAGGTTGACAAGCTTCACATCACTCAAAACAAAAAAGAAGGTGTACCATAACTACGAATGATACACCTTCTTTTTTCATCTGAACATCAGGTCTACTCCCATCCAGGGTTTTGCTTCAGCTCAGGATTGAGCACGATCTCTGTGGTGGGGATTTGGTAGAGATAATATTTCTCTAACCATCCTTTGCCTTCTGTGGTAGGATTGTTGAAAAGGAATATATATCCCTCACTTAATGAGCCGTTCTTACCATCCGACTGACCTGTTTGCGGATTGTATAGCGTTAAACCAGCAGCCTGTGCCTTGGCTTTCGTCATATGGATGCCAAGAGTAGGACGATTCAAGAACCATGGTGCCATTCTCCATCTGCGCACATCGTAAAATCCGAATCCTTCTCCCATCAACTCTACAATACGCTCCCGTCGTATCTCCCAGAGGACTGGGTCGACCAACTTGCCTTCTGCATTGTCCTTTGGATACCAGCGTCCGCGATTAGGATCGAAAGTCTCATTGATATCAGCGACAATCATCTTTGCAACCCCAGCACGATCGCGTAGCTTATTAATGGTAAGGTCTGCAACGTTTTGGTCAAAAGTACCTAATTCATATTTAGCCTCAGCTTCGTTCAGCAATACTTCCTCTATTTTAAAGATGGGCTTGTCGGAAACGTTCAGGGCACCATTGTTGAAGTTATGCTCCCAATTGTCTGTATTCTTCCAAAAATAATAGCCTGATCGGCAACTTACAAATGATCCCGTCCCTAGCCTTGGGATTTCTGGAACTAAGTTCGCACCCCAGTTTTGGTCGGGTAGCCGTTTCATTCCAACACCAGGGTTGCTGCATGACTCGTTCTTTCCCATGATGTCAATATATTCCCTGTCCGCAGGATCTGAGGTGAAGTGCCAGGTACGATAGCCTTCCGGTCCCGTTCCAGCAGCGACTTTAT
Source organism: uncultured Prevotella sp. (assembly GCA_905210845.1). Taxonomy (GTDB): domain Bacteria; phylum Bacteroidota; class Bacteroidia; order Bacteroidales; family Bacteroidaceae; genus Prevotella. The sequence goes on along the minus strand of CAJLYG010000102.1, from coordinate 9,577 downwards.
AAGGAGGGAGTACATTATGATAAAGACGTGGGTCTCTATCACGGAATTCTTCGTACATAGTCTGGTCACCATGATAGCCTGAAGAGACATTTGAAATAGGCTTTCCATTCTTCATCAGGAAGAGGTTCACTGTATTTTTGTTCATCTCTACATAGTGTGAGGAGGTACGTTCGATCTCACACATGTTATGTTGTGCTAAGTCAGGAACGTATTGTTTGTAGAGGATAACTCCTGGAACCTTGCTTAAGTCGTCAGTTGTCCACATCTCACCATACCCGGCTGCAGGTTGCCCGTCTGTTCCCTTGTAGAGGTTTGGATATTCTTTCATCAGGATCTCAGATGCTCGGACGCTCTCTTGTAGATAGCTTTGGTATTCCCCTAAGTCATGATACTTACGCCAGGTACCCTCTCGGAGCCCGAAACGGGAGATCAGGGCAAGGATGCAGTCTCTGTTGATCGTGTTCGCTCCATCTTTGGATTGGAAGTTGCCGATATTCTCCTCTGCCCATTTCAGTCGTTCCATGATAGAATCAGCTACGATCTTCCTGTCAATACGGGGTCCATAGGCTTCCTCATCATTTTCTTTTAGGACCTTGTTCACCCAGGGCACGTCTCCAAATCTACTGACAAGTTCTATATACCAATAGGAATGGAAGAAGTAGGCGACAGCACGCCAATGGTTCTTTTCTGCAGCAGTCATATTGCTATTGCCTAAATGCGACAGCATGATATTTGTCCTACGCACGTAGTTGCTGAAGTTCCATCCGTTTCCAGAGGCCACGCTTGAGACGGTCTGGAAAGCAAAGCGGTTAAAGCCACTGGTATATTTCGATTCCAGGTACCCTGCATCCATGTCACTTCTATATTGTCCGCTTTCTCCCCAAGAAGCGAGTGAGGTCCCAATTGTGCCATCATTGAAAATGGCATAGCAAGGCCACAAGAAAGACTTGAAATTATCGTATGACGTAAAAGCATTATCCTCTGTAAGCTCAGTCTTTGGCAATTTCTCCAAGAAATCATCATTGCATGATGCAAAAACGAATGCCAACAGGATAAGGGATAACAAATTTATCTTTTTCATTTTGCTCAATTATTAGAATGTTAAAGTGTTACATTGACTCCAAAAGAGAAAGTCCGTTTGGATGGATAGTTCCAACTGAGGGTTTCCGGATCTATGCCCTTCTTGAGAGATGTGAAAGTAGCCAAGTTCTCGATGCTCATAAACAACCTGAGTTGATATAAGGATAATCTGTTGACCCATGACTTCGGGAATGCGTAAGAGAAGGTCATGTTCTTGATCCTGAGATAGGCAGCATTGGATATGAAACGGTCAGATACGCGATAGTTCGAGGACATATTGGCATAGTCGCCATAGATCCTTGCGTATTTCGCACCGGGGTTTGCACAGGTATAGTCCCCGTTTGCCTCATCCACTGGTTTCCAATAATTTTCAAGTCCTTTATATAAAGCGATGAACTTATAGTCTGAATACAAGGGAAGAGTCAGTGTATTGGCGATCCAGGCATCACGTTTCCCTGTCCCTTGCATGAATACGCTAAAGGAAAATCCTTGGAAAGATGCTCCTAAGGTGAGCCCGAACAAATAACGGGGGAGGGAATTCCCAATGCGTACACGGTCACCTGGATTGGCTAGTGTGTTGTCGCCTTGCGTGATCAGGTTCGTGCCATGGTCGTCATCCATCAAGTTCTTAAACTTGATGTCACCAGGTCGAGGATTGATGCCATCAGGTTTGGAGATTCCTTCTTTCAGCTTCCAACTCTTCGTGTCCTCGAAATCGTCTACTGTATAGAACCCATCATACTTGTATCCCCAGATTTCTCCTAATTGTTCGCCCTCATAATAACCGGAAAGTAATTTCGATTCGTTAGAGTCATATTTGGTGATCTTCGACTTATAGTCGGAAAGGTTGAAGTTGATATTGTAACTTACTTTTCCGATTTTGTCGTGCCATCCAGCGCTGATCTCCCATCCACGTGTTCTCATGTCTGCCGTATTCTGATAGGGAGCACTGGCTCCTATGACGGCAGGTAGTTGCATGCCCGGTGCTAACATCCCATTCGTGTTGCGCTGATACCAGTCAAACGTGGCTGTCAAACGATTGTTCAAGGCAACGATGTCCAGTCCAAAGTCAAGGGTATGCACTTTTTCCCAAGTAAAATTACTGCTCACCAGTCCTGGTAGGGTAGTCACGGCCGTCGTATAAATCGGGACACAGTGAGTCGGAACCCGTCCGTCTATGAGCCAGCCACTGTATTTGTTGTTGATCGTCATGGTTGGGACGAAAGCATACGGGGAGATGTTCTGATTCCCAATCATACCATAGGAGGCACGGAGCTTCAGTCCATCCAGCCACTTGCGTGTCGCTTTCATGAAACTTTCTTCCGCGATGTTCCATCCCGCAGACACGGATGGGAAGAATCCATACCGATTGTCCTTGGGGAACTTGGATGATCCATCATAACGTCCGTTGACTTCTAAAAGGTACCGCGAGGCGTAGTTGTAATTCACCCGGAAGAAGCCACCCCTGACGGAATAGTCACTATAATTGTCTTTTGCGATCAGCGTGGACGTACCGCCACCCAAGGAAGGAACTTCAATGACGGCTTGTCCATAAGAGGTGTCGACCATGTCATCATAGGAGCTTGACTCCTGGTTGAAGCCTGCCATGAACTTAAAATGATGGTCTTTCAGGATATCCAGTCGATAAGTACCATAAATGTTAAACGCATTGTAGTTGGTTGTGCTCTTTTGTTTCTGGAGATAATCTAAGGTCGGAGTCGTGTCAACGCCACCTTGCACCGTTGTATATTTCTGGGATCCTGTATACCATGAATAATCATAATCTTTCCGATCATAGGTGTATTCCACGTTTACGTCGAAGTTCTTAAAGGGCTTGATGATGGACCTTAAGAAGATCCTGGGATTGCTATTGAGAGAACGCGATGCATTGGACCATTGTATTTGGTTATAGGATGTAAAGAAAGGTACCCCTGCACTTTGTTCCTCAATCTCTGCCGGCATGGTTCCTTCTGGATAGAAGGACGGTAGGCGGGTAGAGTAGATCGCCCCAAGTGCTGAGGATGGCAGCGTGCTCTTGCTACGCGCGTAAGAGAAGGTGGCTTCTTGGGTGAGCCAAGAGGTGACGTCAGCAGAGATGAAACCGTTGATGTTCTTGCGTACGAATTCATCCTTGTTCGTCACCAAGACACCGTCCGTGAAGGTATAGCCTGCCGATAAACGATAACGGATGTTCTTTGTACCGCCAGATGCGGAGATATTATGCGTTTGTTGGAAGCTTGTCTCCATCATTTTCTTAAAGGGATCGTGCTCGTTCAGGAAATATACAGCACCGTTATCATCCTTGTACATTCCGTCTCCGTACGTCTGTAACGAGGATGGATCCTTCTTATATTGTGCTAATAGCTCTCTCCAACGCTTCACGCTTGGAGAGCCGATGGTCCAGTATTGATCACCTGCACTTTCTGAGTAAGCCTCAAGATAGGTATCCAAGTCAACTTGTTCAGGAAGATTGATGGCATTGCTGAACGCGATGTTGTTGTTATAGTTCAACCTAAAAGATGAATTGCTCTGTGGATGCTTGGTCGTGATCAGGATCACGCCTCCCGCAGCACGGGCTCCATAAATCGCTGCGGATGCTGCGTCTTTCAAGATGGTCACCGACTCTATATCCTCAGGGTTCAACATGTCCATGGATCCTTCTACGTTATCGATCAAGATCAAAGGAGAGATGGTGGATCCGGAGCCTATCGAATAAGCGCCACGCATCTGGAAAGACCGACTTTGCCCAGGGGCATTGCCATTGCTGCCTGCCAATAAGCCGGGTGCTACGCCCAATAGTGCATCACTTGCCTTTGTCAAAGGGCGGTCGCCTATGGCATCCTCCATCTTGACTGTGGTAACCGAACCAGTGAGATTCGCTTTCTTCTGGGTGCCATAGCCTACTACGACAACTTCGTTGAGGGTTCGGTTGTCCTCTTTGAGGGAAATTGACAGTTGGCTGTTTGCGCCGGCGATGATGGTCTTGTCTGTATATCCGACGTATGAGATTTTCAGATTACTGCCCTGGGGGGCTTCGATCGAGAACCTTCCGTCGATGTCACTGATCGCTAAGGTCTTCCCATTAACACTGACGGTGGCACCAATGACAGGCTCACCGGAAGGGTCTTTGATCGTCCCAGAGTATCGGCGCAAGGAGGAAGACGTGCTTTCCTTGTTGTCCTGAGGTGCCTGGGACGTGTGTTTTTTCACTTGAATGACGATAGAGGTGGACGAGACAATCTCATAAGTCAGTCCACTGCCTTCCAAGGCAGCATCTAAGACATTGCTGACGGGTACCTTCTTCAGGTTAAGGGTCACACGAGGTGCGTTGTCTACCATCTCACTCCGATAGGAAACATGGTAAGAGGTCTGTTTCTCAATTTGGGCAAACACTTGTCGTAGGGTCGCTTGGTTGACAATGACCGTAACGACAGAGCCTTTAGCCTTCACAAAGGAAGTGCCCAGGAACAAGAATAATGCCAGAAGCAAATACTGGGCGTTAAGGTTTCTTTTCATTTTTCAATTCTTTTATGTGTATAATTAGGTTTTATTAGGGTAGACGGATGAAAACGAAAAAAGTACCGAACGAACCGGTACTTTTTTCAGAAGGTGATGAAAATATGGTGGTCTTGCACCTTGTAATGGAATCCATAGACCAATTGAAGGATATGAATGGCTTGCCCAAGGTCCCTCGTTGGCAGCGTCCCTGTGAAATGGTCCAGCCGGGTAGGTGCGTGGAAGATGACCCTTACGTCATAATAATCTTCTATGCTCTTGATGACTTGTCGGAAGGAAGCATTCAGAAAATCCATCTCGTTCTGTTTCCATGCACTGAGATCCGCACTTTCCGATTGGGGGAATACGGTGATTTGCCCAGTAGTATAATTCAACTCGGCCATTTCCCCGGGATTTACCACTTTGTGATTTTGCGTGCGTGTGGCTGTCATCCTGACTTGTCCTTCGTCTAATAATAATTTGGCAGAGGCTTCTTGGGGACGGGCGCGAAGGCAGAACTTCGTTCCTAAGACTTCTATTTGCAACTTTTCCTGGCAGATGATAAAAGGACTCTCCTTATCTTTCGCTACGTCAAAATAGGCTTCACCTTCGAAACTTACTTGCCGGGCATCCCTTCCAAAGAGGGAAGGGAGGTAAAAAAGACGACTGTCATGGTTCAATGTGACCTTGCTTCCGTCGGGTAGGACAATCGATGCCTTTTCTCCTTTTCCGGTGACAAAGGTCACTTCTTTATTCGCTTCTACCTGTCTTTCATGATAAAAGTAATAGGTAGCGATGACCATGAGCGGCAACAGGATCGCGGATGCAATGCTGAACCATTTCATGAGTACTGTCCCAATCTTTGGGTGGAGGGTAGGGGATACCGTGTTAGATGTCCCGGCTAAGCCTAATCGGGAGTCGATCGCTTGTTTCATTTTGGATAAGTGGGGACAAACTGTCCTGATGTCGTCCGCTTCGGGTGACATCCATTCTTGCTGTAGATATTCTTCTAACTGATCATCCGTCGTATGCTGCAATTCCTCCTTGAACGCAGGCAACTCTTGGGATGACAGTCGATTTTCTGCAAATTGTCTTATTAACTTGTCCATCTGAATGTTCATGTTCTGTATATGAAGACTCTCTTTTAGGAAGAAAGTACCGTTAATAAAATAGAAAAAGTAACGCAACGAATGCCCCTAATTTCTTTCTTAACTCTTTTGTTGCCAAAGACAACTGGTTCTTGACCGTTTGTAGACTCAGTCCTGTCTCTAATGCGATCTCTTTGTTTGTCTTGCCCTCCCATTTGGAAAGCCTTAGGATTTTCTGCTGCGTAAGTGGCAACTGCTGAATCGCTTTGTCCAGGCGTTCAACGAACTGGTCATATTCAATCTGTTCATCCGCTGATCCTGGCGCGATTGCTTCGCGACATTCCAAGTAAGTTGCATAAGAGGGGTTGTTGGCGCATTTCCTTAAGGCATCAATGATCTCATGGCGGCAGATCATAAAGAGCAAGGGCTTGACGGTATCAGGGCGCTTAATCCGGTAACGCGTCTGCCAAAGGCGGATAAAGACGTCTTCAACGATTTCTTCAGCCTCCTGCCCTGATTTGCAGAAACGCAAGCAAAAGACATATAGGCGATTGGCATATAGCTCGTAGATTTCATTAAAAGCTTGCTCAGAACCTTCCGCCATGGCAATGATTAAGTGTGATTCGTCTCTCTTTTCCATCTTGTCTGAAACTGCTCGCGCAAATTTACATCAAATAGTTTAATGCCGCAAGTTTTTCTCCTAATAATTCTTGATACAAGGCACGATGACACCTTCTCTTGTAGGAAGATTCCTCTTTGGCGATGAAAAATGTGGATTTGCAACTCGATTGCAAAAAAATAGTTGTATCTTTGCTGACGGTATGAGAAGGCGACTGTACATATTCCAGTTGATGTTGGCAACGCTGATGGTGTTGCTGTCTACGGTTGTCTTGCATCATCATCATGAAGAGGGCATCTGTACTGTCGTGGAAACCTGTCGTATGGATGGGAATAAGAATGACAGTCATACCGCTCATCATGGACAGGAGAAAAGCGGATGTGTCGTACAGCTGATGCATCAGTTTGTCGTAAAGGCTTCTTCTGTCCATCCTCATAGTCCCTCTTTCCATACCGTCCTTCCGGTTGCGTTGCTTCCCCAATGCTTGGACGTTCCCACCATCGTGGGCTCTTCCTGTCACTTTGGGGAGACAGATATTGTACGGACCTTCCTTGTACGGTATCGGTTCTTGCGCCGGGGGCCTCCATCGGATTGCTAACCTTGCCGCAGGATCTTATTTCCTGCTTCCTTATCTTTGTTTATATTCGTAAATTCTTGGGTCTCGTCTCTTCCTTGGAGAGGAGTCTCCGAAGGTCAGGACGATGAGAGGTCCTGGCGTAAAATCATATCATTAATCATGATTCATAAGATCATTTATTATTCTATACATCATAAATTCATGGTGCTGTTGCTTGTCTTGGCGATCATAGGCGGGGGATTGTACTCCCTGAGCACCATCAATGTGGACTCTACACCTGATATCACGAACAATCAGGTGCAGGTGATCACTTCTTCCCCAAACCTTTCTACCCTCGATATAGAACAGTTCGTTACTTATCCTGTTGAGCTTGCCATGTCCAACTTGCCCGGAGTGGAAGATGTCCGGTCTATTTCACGCTTTGGTCTCTCCGTAGTGACCGTCGTCTTCAAGGAGAACATGGGCACTTACCTGCCCCGCCAACTCGTGGAAGAGAAGCTCAGTGAAGTGGAGGAGCAGATCCCAGAGGGCTTTGGCAAGCCGGAAATGGGACCGATCACGACTGGGCTGGGGGAGATATACCAGTATACCCTGGTGCCAAAAGATCCCAATCGGTACACTCCTCAGGAGTTGCGTACGTTACAGGACTGGGTGGTCAAGCGACGGCTCTCGATGATCCCGGGCGTGGTGGACGTCAATTCATTCGGTGGTAGCATCAAACAATATGAGATCTCTCTCAGCAGTGAACAGCTCAATGCCCGCCATGTGACGATGAATGAGGTGTTCGAGGCTTTGAGCAGGAATAATGTCAGTACCGGTGGAGCATACATCGAGAAAGACCATAAGGCAAGCTTTATCCGTGGGGAGGGATTGGTGCAGTCGATGGATGACATCAAGGACATCGTCGTGAAGAATGAAGGGGGGATTCCGATCCTGATCAAGGATGTGGCCGAGGAGGTGCGCTTCGGCCATCAGGTGCGGTATGGGGCATTCACCCAGGATGGCCATGAGGCTGTGGGAGGTATGATCCTCATGCTGAAAGACGCTAACTCCGACAAGGTGGTCAACGCCGTCAAGGCCAGGATGAGGGATGTCCAGAAATCCTTGCCGGCTGATATCCAGATCAAACCGTTCCTCGATCGTTCTGAACTGATCAGTCGGACCACCCATACGATCGCCCGGAACTTGATGGAAGGCGCGCTCATTGTCATCTTTGTATTGGTCCTTTTGTTAGGGAGTATCCGTGGAGGGCTTATCACGGCATCCGTGATCCCACTTGCCTTGCTGTTCGCTTTCATCCTGATGAGGGTCTTTGGCGTGTGGGCCAACTTGATGAGTTTAGGTGCCATCGACTTTGGCATTATCGTCGATGGGGCGGTGATCATTGTTGAGGGGATCGTCCATAAGATCGAGCATATCACGAGCAAGCGCCCGATGGGCATAGGTCGTGCCGACATGGACGAGATCAGTTACCAGGCAGCATCGACGATGATGGGATCCGCCTTCTTCGGGCAGTTGATCATCTTGATCGTCTTTACACCGATCTTGTTCCTCTCCGGAGTGAGCGGGAAGATGTTCCAGCCCATGGCATATACGTTCTCCTTCGCGGTATTGGGTGCATTGATCCTTTGCCTGACCTATGTACCGGTGGCGTCCGATATGCTGTTGCGTCCTCTCCGGAACCAGCAGAATGCCTTCGCCCGTCTTGAGAGACGACTGAAAATGTTCAGCGAACGGGTCATGGAACACATACAAGGCGCTTACCGTCCCTTGCTTCTTTATTCCTTGGGGCATAGGAAGCTCGTGCTTTCTTTGGCTTGTGGACTGTTCCTCTTGTCCGCTGTCTCGTTTGTCAGAATGGGAGGGGAGTTCATTCCGAGCTTGGATGAAGGGGATATTGCCATGCAGACCTTCCTTCGCCCGGGGAGCTCGCTCTCTGAAACCATCCAACGTGAGAAAGAGGTGGAGCTCTTGTTGAAGAGCAGTTTCCCTGAGATCAAGACTGTCTGCGCACGTATTGGCGTGGCAGACATTCCTACCGACCCGATGGGGTTCGACTATACCGATTCCTTCATTATCCTTGAGAAGGATAGGAGCAAATGGAAATCAGCCAAGACGAAGGAGGAACTGATTGAGAAAATGAAGGAGAAGCTCAGTACCTTGCCGGGCTTGAACTTTTCGTTCTCACAGCCCGTTGAACTTCGTTTCAATGAACTGCTGACCGGGATTCGGGAGGACGTGGCGGTCAAGCTATATGGAGAGGACTTGGATACCTTGAACAAGCTGGGCGATCAGATGGTGGATATCATCAGCAAGGTACCCGGGGCCGAGGACGTTTCTCTGGAACGTACCTCGGGTCTGCCGCAGATTACGGTGAGGTATGACCGTAAAAGCATTGCCGCTTACGGCCTTGACATCCAGAAACTGAACAATTACTTAAGTGCGGCCTTTGCTGGCGCTCGCGCCGGGGTGATCTTCGAAGGGGAGAAACGCTTCGATATGGTGATCCGGCTCGACCCGAAAGAGCGTAGCAGCATTGAGGATATTCAGAATCTCTATGTCGACTTGCCCAATGGAGAGCTCATTCCGTTAAAGGAGGTGGCTGATATCCGGTACGCTCCGGGTCCCATGCAGATCAGCCGTGACCAGGCTTCACGACGCATCTATGTGGGTGTCAACGTGCGTGGGCGCGATGTCCAATCGGTGGTAAGCGATATC
>CAJLYG010000101.1 GCA_905210845.1 uncultured Prevotella sp. | reverse complement strand
GCAGACTATGACGGGCATACGGCCAGTCATGTCACGATTACCAGTGAGCAAGGAGGGACATGCCGGATCTATCATCCCCTCAAGTCAGGAAAGGTAAAAGTCAAGGTAGGCGGGAAAGTCATGGGCGCGCATATCGTCAATCATGTCTGCTCTTTCAAGACGGAAAAGGGGAAGACCTACCAGATAGACACATGGAAGTGACATTAATTTGTAAATCAAATTGAACGTTTTTGTAGAAAAATTCCCCAAACAGAAATAAAACGAGGTCATTGATATTTATTAACTTAATTTTCGATTGCAATTCCAGGCAACTCTTATATCTTTGCAACAGTTATTAAAATTTTTATCAAGGATAAGGGCTTTGCCCGAAGTATAACGAAATTCAATTGAGTATGAAAAAGTTAGTGTTAATTGTAATGATTCTGATGACAACCCTCACATCAACGTTCGCGCAACGCAGGTCTACCTATACTCGTCGTAGTAGTTCCACTACCTCAGTATCGATCATTCCGAAAGTGGGGTTGAATGTTGCCGATCTGACCAAATCAGACGGTGATACCCGCATCGGCTTAGCTACAGGAGCAGAGTTCGAGTTTCGGTTCACACCGATGTTCAGCCTCACTTTGGGGGGTATCTATTCCCAACAGGGCGAGAAGCATGCAGAGTTTGACTACATCAACCTGCCGGTCTTGGCAAATGTATATGTTGCTCCAGGGCTTGCCGTAAAACTCGGGTTGCAGCCCAGTTTTAATGTCAATGACGATGATTATAACGGTGTAAAGTCAACCGACCTTTCCATTCCCGTTGGACTTTCCTATGAATTCAACCATTTCGTATTGGATGCCCGCTATAACTTCGGCGTGACCAAGGTCTTAGACAACTACGACTGCAAGAATAGCGTATTCCAGTTCACTGTGGGTTATAAGATCGACTTGTAAGAGACAACCATTTCATTCGAAGGGGATTTCCCGAGAAGGAGATCCCCTTCCTGCTTGTTCCATTCTCCCTTTTTAATATACGGAATACGAAGCATTAACGTATTTTAATAGACAATCTCGCTTCCATTGCGTGAATATCTTTAACTTTGCAAAGAAAGAATGAGGACATTTTATAACAAAGGGCAATGCCCTATAGTAACAATAAATTCAAGAAATATGAAAAAGATTGTATTAGCAGCAGTTATTTTACTATCATCATTGACGCCTGCCCTTGCGCAGCACAGTGTAGGAAGTATCTCCATCAAGCCGATGGTGGGTTTAAACATTGCAAACATTACCGATTTAGACGATTCAGATCCCCGTTATGGCGTAGCCGCAGGAGCAGAATTCGAATATCAGGCAACTGACATGTTCAGCGTGTCATTCGGTGCCCTGTACTCGATGCAAGGAGCCAAAGGTTCTTTGACATATAAGGGAGCCTCTCTCGATGCTACCTGCAAGGAAGACTATATTAACATTCCTATCCTTGCGAATGTATATGTTGTCAAAGGACTTGCCGTTAAGCTCGGTCTACAGCCTGGGTTCAACGTCAACGACAAATATCATGTGAAAGCTGGATTCGCCGGATTCAGCGGTAGCGGAGACTTCGATCCTGATGAGATTGGCATGCCAGAAGCAAAGAGCGTTGATCTGTCCATCCCCGTAGGACTCTCCTACGAATACAACGGATTTGTTTTGGATGCACGTTACAATTGGGGCGTTACGAAACTATGGGGAGACAATGTAGACGGGAAAAACAGTGTCTTCCAGATTTCCTTGGGATATAAATTTGATCTATAAGATCATTTAGATCCAATTTTAAGGATCCAAAAGAGGGTGCATCAAAATTCTGATACATCCTCTTTTTCTTAACAAACATTTTTTTGTAAATAGGTTGACAGGTTGTCAAAGCCCAGTGTTTATCAGGCTTGCAACCTGATTATAGGTTGACAAAGGTTGACACGAGGTTGGAAACTTGTGCACATGTTTCCAAATTGAGTCTTATTACCCGTAACAGTAAGCTAATCCCCATTTTTAGTTTATTTCTCTTTTACGAAAAGACATAAAAAAAGGGGCTCCGCCGAGTCCCAACCTTGTTAACCTTAAATCTAATACTATGAAAAACACTATGCAAAAATAGCTCTATTCTCATGCGTTTCCAAGATTACGAAGGAAAAATTAACAGGAAAGCTATTTTTCTTGATATATATCAAGTACAAGCAAATTTTCTCTCAAAAAAATTTGTTTATTCGGACATAAATATCTACCTTTGCAAAAGAAAGATAAAACAAAGGAGACAAAAAGGATACGGAATTCCGACAACCAGACAAGCTGTCGGAATTCTTTATTTATTGTCACCGCAAGAAATACTAATTTAATTTATAGAATTATGGCATACATGTCGCAAGAAGGCTACGACAAACTCGTAGCTGAGTTGAAACAGTTAGAAACTGTAGAGCGCCCCAAGGCATCTGCCGCTATTGCAGAGGCTCGTGACAAGGGTGACCTGAGTGAGAACTCTGAGTATGATGCAGCCAAGGAAGCACAGGCTCATCTTGAGGAAAAGATCAACAGACTCAAAGTGGCAATCACGGAAGCCAAGATCGTAGACATCTCCCGTCTGAGCACGGATTCTGTGCAGATCCTGTCGAAAGTAGAAATGACCAACATGGCCAATAAGGCAAAAATGACCTATACAATTGTCAGTGAGAGTGAAGCCAACCTACGGGAGGGCAAGATTTCCATCAAGACTCCTATTGCCCAAGGACTACTGAACAAGAAGGTGGGTGACATCGCAGAAATTAAGATTCCGCGTGGCACGATTAAGCTCCGTATTGACAAGATCTCCATCGAATAACTTTCATTTTTACGTTTTCTATTATGGATATATTCTCGAAGATTGCAGCCGGTGAGATTCCGAGCTATAAATGTGCAGAAGACGATAAGTTCTACGCCTTTTTGGACATCAATCCGTTGGCAAAAGGCCACACCTTAGTGATCCCGCGCCGTGAGGTTGACTATATCTTTGATATGAGCGATGAAGAGATTGGCGAATTCGAAATATTCGCCAAGAAGGTGGCAATTGCCCTTCGGAAAGCTTTTCCCTGCAAGAAAGTAGCACAGGTCGTGCTCGGTCTTGAGGTACCTCACGCACATATCCACCTTATCCCCATCAACTCTGAGGCGGACGTTGATTTCCGCAAAGAGCACCTGAAACTCTCTGAAGCAGAGTTCCAGGAGATCGCGGACAAGATTTACAAAGAATTCAAAAACGAATAAGTAAAGAAATGGAGATCAGACATACTGATCTCCATTTCTTAATTGCACTTCATTGACGTACTTCCTGATCAAAGCAGAAGAATCCTCTTTCTTGCAAATCAAGAGCACATTATCCTTTTCGGCAATGATATATCCGTCCAGTCCATTGATCACTGCCAACTTTCCCTTAGGCATCTTAATCACATTGTGATGGCTGTCTTCAAGGACCACGTCACTATCAATAACCACATTGTCATCATCGCTTTTCTGCATCGCCTCATAAATACTATGCCACGTACCAAGGTCAGCCCACCCAAAATCACATTTCATCACATAGACATTGTCCGACTTCTCTAAGACGCCATAATCCATGGAAAGGTTAGGATAAGAAGGGAAATTCTCCTTAATATAAGCATTCTCTTCCTCTATGGAGAAGGTTGGATGCTTTGCGTCAAACTGTCGGAGCACAGAAGGGAACATATCATTAAAGACATTCATCAGATAGCGGACATTGGAAAGGAAGATACCTGTATTCCAATAGAACTCCCCACTTTCCATGAAGATCTTGGCAAACTCCCGCTCAGGTTTCTCCGTAAACGACTTCACCTTATACAAATCATGCAACACAGGATCACCCAATTGGATATATCCATATCCAGGCTCTGGTCGAGTCGGTTTCACGCCTAAAGTCAAAAGACAATTGTTCTGCTCCACGAAACGGAGGCCTTCATGCAAATTCTCCACGAAAGCCTCCTCATTCTGCATCGCCTGATCAGAAGGAGAAACGATGAGATTGGCGGCCGGATTCACATGAAAGATACGATGGGCAGCCCATGCAACACTGGGCGCGGTATTACGATGAATAGGCTCTGCCATGATTTTGTCATCCGAGACATCCGGCAATTGTTCCCTGACTAACTGAAGGTAATCTTGGTTGGTATTAATATAAATATGGTCGGTGGGCACAATCTTCGAGATACGGTCGAAAGTCTGCTGCAATTGCGTCCTTCCCGTTCCGAAGAAATCAATAAACTGCTTCGGGCAATTTTCCCGGCTGCACGGCCATAGGCGTCGGCCTTTCCCACCAGCCAATATCACGCAATAATCATTATTTATTTGCATCATTCATACAGATTTAAAATTGAGAGTACTAAAGTAAGGAATAAAAATGATACCTGCAAGGTTTTAATATTTTTTATTCCCCCAATAAGAGAAAAAGAAAAGTTTTCAGGAGAAAAGTTTGTCAATTCAGAAAAAACATGTATCTTTGCACCGTCTTTCAAAAAGATGCCATGCCCAGATGGCGGAATTGGTAGACGCGCTGGTCTCAAACACCAGTGCCGCAAGGCATGCCGGTTCGATCCCGGCTCTGGGTACCTTCATTAACCCCCTTGTAAATCGTTGATTTACAAGGGGATTTTCTTTCTCAAGATATTAATATTAGAGCCGCCCTCGGTATCTGATTCCCTGTAAATTCAAAAAGTTACTTGTCAACAAACACTATCCTGGATTTCTTTAGGCTAGTGTTGCCCGCCTCCGTTTTTCTATGTACCTTTGCAGAGCAAATATGAACGACTCATTTAAAATAATTACCAATGTCAGAACAATGAACCATAAATTACTTCTGATTCTCGCCTTGGCTTTGTTATCCCTAAAGGCTTTGGGCCAGTCAAAGATAACGATGAAGGAAAACTGGATGTACACTGATGTAACCCTGTCGAATGGCGGTGCATCTCATCGTGTCCCTGGAATGATAGATACGGGCTGTTCGGTTTGCATTATAGATTCAACCTTCGCCGTAGACTCATGCCATATAACTGATGTAAAAGGTGACAAGATGATGGACAATACAGCCGGCAAAAGCATCAAATCGTCCTATGTCTATTTGGACAGCATCTCCTTTGCGCAAACCACCTATACACATGTATGGTGCTTCATAGTGGACTTGGCTGGGAAACTGAAGCAGTTTGCCCCTAAGTTCATCATTGGAGGTGATATATTGAAACGAGCCCCATGGTGCTTTGACTTGAAGAATTACAAGCTCCAACACCTGACGAATTTGCCAGTCCATGTCGGGACATCCTTCAGATGGAAGAAGTATGCCGACGCCGGACTGAACATCATTTATTTTAAGGGAAAGATAGCAGGTAAAAGAACACGTCTACACTTTGACACCGGAGCCAGATTTAATGCTGTGCTACCTACGTCCGAACTGACACCTACTGCTTATATTGAGATACCCGGTGCCGATATAGCGGAGGCACTAAATACAAAAACGGTGGGGCTATGCAAAGACATCTCCGTAGAGATTTCTGATTATAGTTTCAAGGTTGCCTTCATCAAGCCCAAGGAAGACGGATCAAAAGAGCCCCGTCTTAATGCAAGCTTTCTCATGGGGAAGAAATGGGTGCTTGATTATGAGCATCGGCAGCTGCTCATATTGCCAGAATAATTCTGCGGACAGTAGGTGGCTTAGCGCTTTGTGGCTGTCATTGTTGGCAGCTTGGCCCTGATGCTGTTGCTGATCGGAGGAATGGCGGATTGCTCGATGAACTGGTCCACATCCACTATACCAATCTTCTCGTCCTTGAACTTCTTCACATCCTGCTTGTCGGCGAAAGAAGCCTTAGTGATGTACACTTCTTCCCATTGGTCATATATCTTGCGGACGTCCTTAATGGTTACCGTCATCTGTCGGGACCACCGGCTGGAGACCATATCGGTATAGGTGATTCCATCAGGACGAAGCGCATAAACCTCGCTGGAGTGGGAACTTCTTAATTGCTGTTTGTATTTGCCAAGAGACAAGGACTTCTCGGTGTCAGGATAAAGATGGTCGAAACTGAACAGCACTTTTGCAGCGAGCGTGTCAGTTCGCCAGGATGCCGGATTCATCGCTTCCTTGTTTTTGCCAACACCATAGAAGTCAGGAACGGGAAAAGGAGGTGCGTATGATAAAAGACTTCCATTCCTGCATTCTTCTTTCTTGATGCTTTCGTCAATGAAATATCTTGCGGCAAGCGTACGATGGTCAACCTCTCCGTTCTTGAGCTTGACAAAGTAGTAAGCCACGCCATCATAATAATACTCCAGTTGTCCGTTATAGAACTGCGGTGCTCTGAAATAAGCCTCAAACACAACGTATTCAGGACGTTTCGTGGCAACTGACACCTCGTTTAGCGCTTGCTCCCGGGTATCCATGTACAACACCTTGTCCTTCAAAGTGTCGGTGTCAACATCTTTGTTCAGGTAGGCCACATGGGATACGGAAAACTTAGGAACACTGTCCTTAAAACGAATATAACCTTCGGAGTCTGAAGTCGTCAGCAGTGTTCCTCTTGCATTGAAGACCGATGCAAATTCAATAGGTTGCCGTGTATGGCTGTCTAACAGCCTGAACTGTACTTGTACTTGTGCCTTTGCTTCTACACCTAAAAGGCAACAAACAACCAACGCAATAATATTTTTAATATACAGCATACTAATTCTTTTTTGTAGGAAGCCTTCGTCCGGTTACTGCTATACAGACAGTAGCGGGGAGATTCTTCATCGTACCTTTAATCACATTTCTTACTACCCCTTTACGAAGGACAGCAGGAAAATGGATTGTTCCTTGCGATCCGGAAACGATAGACAACCCCACAAAGTATTCGTTATCTGTCTGCAAAGTGATTTGTGAATTGGTCATTATTTTAACTTCTGAATTCTTATTCGCTGAAGACAGATGAATATAGATAGGCCTGGAGCTAACAGGCTCGAATTGTCCCCCAACCATTTTATAAACAATAAGCCGAAGTGTACATTGCTCATAGGTACATTCTTCTATGTACAAATTGAAATAATCTATCATGAAATTGTCACTTGCTTTGAATTTCGGACCAATTTCCATTTTCCCCAAAGGGGCATTCCCGAAAGCGACATCACCTGGAAGTTTCATACCTTTCCGCAGAATGGCAACGTCTTTTCCCCTTCGGGCAGCCACAGAGGTCTCTGTTATGTCATATACTCTGCCTTCCATTACAAGACGAACATTCCCTTCCTTGTATTGCGAGTATGGGATTATTTTATTTTTATAACTGATATGGGAAAAGGTCATAGGACTTTTTAAGCCATCAGGAAGTTCTAAAGTAAAATATCCATCTTTGTTTGTTAAAGTGAAAATGCTATCTACCCATACTGTTACGTATCCTATACCTATATGGTTTCGATCCTGTACAAAACCACTGATCTTTATCTGAGCATTCGTATCAAAAATAGTGATAACGAACAATAACAAGAGATAGAGTTTCTTTTTCATCTTTCAAAATTAAATCCAACCAATAATTCCTATTTATAGGGCGGTGAACCGTATCAGCCGATTCTACCCACAGAGAGTAGGCACAACTCCTTTTTGTATGCACCTAAAGCAGTGATGTCACACATGCTCCTCTCTGTTTCGCTGCAAAGATACCCATTTATTTTAATTATTATTACTCAGCCAGACGATATTTGATCCATAATTCGCGGTAAAGAGCGAATATATTGCCAGCCATTGATACTACAATCTGACTGCTCCTATCGGAGATGGTATAGCCATCGCTGATTTTAAGAGATAACCTTTCGAACGCTGAAAGATGACCTAATAGGAGCCATTAGATGGCCTATTGAAGAACAGGAGATTACCTTTTGCCTTTTACTTTCTTAGAAATTCCCCTTTTATCTCTTGGTATTTTCCCTTACTCTCTTAGCAAAGGAGGACTGGGATATAAAAAATTAAATTCAGCGCAAGTGATTGTCTCTCCATAATATGTTGTTATACAGAACTTTATGTTGAGTTATAGGCTTTATCTATCCCCTGATAGATATTATCTGTTGGAGGGCAAGAAGAAAGATACTACCTTTGCATCAGAGAAAAGAAAACAAAGTATAACAATATAAAAATAGAAAACAATGAGAACATTAAATTTCACCGGATTGAACGAGAACAACGTACAGAAAGTCAATAACGCATTAGCTCAGCTCTTAGCCGACTTCCAAGTTCATTACACCAACCTGCGCAACTTGCACTGGAACATCAAGGGCCGCCGCTTCTTCATCCTGCATGAGAAGTATGAGGAGCTCTACAACAACGTGGCTGAGAAGATAGACGAAGTGGCTGAGCGCATCCTGCAGCTCGATGGCACACCCGAGCATCGCTTCTCCACTTACCTCAAGCAAGCAAAGGTGCAGGAATTGGATGTTGTCAAGAACGAGGATGCAGGACTTCAATATGTCTTAGATACCACCAAGACCTTGATCGCAGAAGAAAGAGAGGTACTTGCCATAGCTGCAGAGGTGGGCGACGAGGTTACAGTAAGTTTGATGTCTGACTACCTCGCAGGACAAGAGAAGCTGGTCTGGATGTTGGCAGCATACAACACGGAGGCATAAGGACAAGATACCAGCCATAGAACTACAACTATTCATTGAGAGCGGACCCTGGAGGCGAATTCTCCTTGGGTCCGCTTTTACTTGTTGGATCCTCCGCTATTTTATTTGGAGGAATCAGGTAAAATGCGTATTTTTGTCGAAGGAAAAGTGAAATCAATGAAGATATGAGATCGATCAAGACAATCATCATGCTGGTACTGGGCTGTATCTGCCTCCCTGCCCCAGCGCAAAAATACGTAGGTGGTGACATCTCCTGCCTGCCGATCTACGAGAACGCAGGCTCTGTCTACGCTGATCATGACGGGAAGGTGATCACCTCCCCTCTCTCCTTCTTCAAGGATGTAGGCATGAATGCCATGCGCGTGCGCCTGTTCGTCAACCCTTCGGGTTATACGACAGACTCCCAGTCGCCATCGGAGAGGAAGAGTGACACGAATGTCTGCCAAGACCTGGCTTGGGTCACTGCACTCGGCAAGCGCATCAAGGAACAAGGAATGAAGTTCTTGCTCGACTTTCATTATTCCGATACCTGGGCAGACCCCGGCAAGCAGTGGACTCCAGACGCCTGGGCTTCTCTTGACGACACAGGACTGCAAAAGCAACTTTACGACTATACCAAGACAGTGTTGGAAACGCTGAAGGCGAATGGGGCAGAACCCGACCTCATCCAGACGGGCAATGAGATTAGCTACGGGATGTTATGGGGAAGCAATACCACAGTGGGATCATCGTCTGTCAACAGATGTTACCCTTCGTCTACGACCTCCTATTGGGACCAGTTTGCCGGATTGCTCAAGCAAGCCATCGCTGCTTGCCGCGCAGAATGCAGCCAAGCCAAGATCATCTTGCATGTGGAAAGAGTCTCAACCAGTCAGCAAAGCGACAATGCCAACTACGCTGCATTGACGAATTTCTTCCAAAAGATGGCTGACTACGGTATCGACTATGACGTGATTGGGCTCAGCTACTATCCTTATTTCCACGGTTCCCTGAACGAGTTGGACGGAGCGATCCATGCGATGGAGGTCCATCACCCTGACAAGCAAATCATGATTGTGGAAACTGGATACCCCTATGCGTGGGAAGTTGGGGGAAGTACCTATGACTATACTGGTACCTATCCCTATTCGGATGCCGGTCAGAAAGCTTTTACTGACGACCTGATCACATTGCTCAACAAGCACGAGAAGGTGACAGGACTGTTCTGGTGGTGGATGGAATACAATGCTTATCCTTATTCTTCAACGAAACTCTCAGGATGGTATAACGCTCCCTTGTTCGACAGCAATACCGGCAGGGCGACATCGGCACTATCCGCATTGAAAGATTTCCTCAACACTTCTTCCGGGATCAGTCAACTCCCTGCTACTTCCTCGTCCAAGATTGATGACACCTGGTACACGCTTTCCGGGTCAAAGGTAAGGAAGCCCACCCAGCGAGGCATTTATATCCACCAAGGGAAAAAGACTTTCAAGCAGGATTAGCTGAATGCGCCCTTTAAGTACCGGCGTGTCAGCTCTTTCTGGGGATGGTGGAATACCTGTTCGGCAGGTCCTGCCTCAATCACCTCGCCTAAGTACATAAACACCACATAATCGGCGATTCGCAGAGCCTGACGCAAAGTATGTGTGACCATCACGATAGAATAGTTCTGCTTAAGTTCCACGAACAAGTCTTCCACCTTTTTGCTGGAGATAGGGTCCAAGGCACTGGTGCTCTCATCAGCCAACAGGATACTGGGCTCGACGGCTAAGCTCCTGGCCAGGCAAAGACGCTGTTGCTGTCCACCGGAGAGCTTGGCTGCAGGACTGTGCAGACGGTCTTTCACCTCCTCCCACAGGTTGACCGCACGCAGATAATGCTCCACGATTAAGTTGAGCTTCGATTTCTTACGAATACCATGGATACGACAGCCATAGGCTATATTATCATAGATGCTCATGGGAAGTGGGCAGGGGCGTTGTGGGACCAGTCCGACCTG
>CAJLYG010000100.1 GCA_905210845.1 uncultured Prevotella sp. | reverse complement strand
GGTGAGCATGGTGAACTTGCCCGGATTCTTTTCGATTGCGGCGAGGGTTTCATCGGAACGCTTCTTTGCGGCGAGGAAGCTCGCGCTCATTTCATTGCCGACAGCAGTGATCTGCTGCTCCTGGGTTTCGTCCGTCATACGTGTCCTTTTCTTAAGAAAATCAACGATTTTATCGTAAAAGTCTGAGCCGACAACGAAATAATGCGCAATAAGTGGTACTCTCTTGTTTGATGAATTGATAGCACAGTAATTTCAGGGGGACAGATGGGCCGCGGACGTCAGAAAGCCAAACAGCAGAAAATAGCCCGAAAGCTCAAGTACCTGACCACCGACACCGATTACGATGAGCTTGCCAAGGATTTTACGATTGACAGGTTGCCGGAAGAAAGAAGCATCCAACTCCTGTCACCTCTTTCATCGCATGGGAATGCAGAATGTACAGCCGTAGTTCATCCCCTGTTGGAGCGTCTCCATCAGGCGTCCCGACCAATTGTGGTCGTTGGGCAGATGAAACCGGGTGGATTGCCACTTGGTGAGATAGACAGGTTGAGACAGGAGTATCCGGTATTCATCGAACCCTTAGGCGGTCAAGGGTCTTCTCATTTAGATGAGGTGATGGCCATGGTCGACGATGAGGAACGTTTCCTTCCTGATTTTATCATCTACGTGGGGGATACATTGGTTAGCAAGCGGGCGAAGTCGTTCTTGCGCCACGCAAAGGCAGCGGAATGTTGGATCGTCAATCCAGAAGGAGAGGTGCATGATACCTTTATGAACCTGACTGGGGTGGTACAAGCACAGCCGCGTGACGTGCTTGCTCAGATAAAAGGTCATGGGAATGTTGCCTATACGCAACTGTGGGAGAGCTTGTTCGTGAAAGCAAAGATGCATCTCCGTGATTTCCATCCCGACTATTCACAAATGTTGGCGGTCGAACTCTTGGAAGAGCGGATGAAGCTTCATGATCCTGCCAGTGTGGTTCATTATGCCAATAGCATGTCTGTACGCTTGGGAAATATTTTTTCATGGCATCATGTCTATTGTAACCGAGGCGTGAATGGCATAGAAGGCTCGTTGTCAACAGCCGCGGGATATTCTCTGGTTAGTAAGGAGAATGTCTATTGCGTGATCGGCGACCTGAGCTTCTTTTACGACCAGAACGCTCTTTGGAATCAGAATCTTCGGGGAAATCTTCGGATTCTATTGCTCAATAATGGTTGTGGTGGGATTTTCTCGAAGTTCGATGGACTGAGAAAGAGTCCGGCACGCAAGGGAATGGTCATGGCAAGCCATCATACCACCGCAGAAGGAATTTGCCAGGAGAATCACATTTCTTATTATTCAGCGGATCATGTCGGGGCATTGAGTAATCTAATGGATACCTTGATGTCTCCCGATGCGGAGCGACCGGTCTTGTTGGAAGTCTTTACGGATGCAGAAAGAGACATGCACGTTTATCAAGAATATAATCAATCATTGAATACATGGAAAGAGAATGGAAAAAAATAGAGGGTTTTGACTTTAAGGAAATCCTTTTCGATGAGTATCATCACATTGCGAGGATCACGATCAACCGTCCTCGCTACCGTAACGCATTTACCCCTTTGACCACATGGGAGATGTCCCAGGCATTTAGCTATTGCCGGGAGTGCCAGGACATCCGAGTGGTTATCCTCACTGGTGCTGGAGACAAGGCCTTCTGCTCTGGGGGCGACATGCATGTCAAGGGACGTGGCGGATACGTAGGTACAGATGGTGTCCCCCGTCTGAATGTGCTGGATGTGCAGATGCAGATCCGCAGGTTGCCCAAGCCGGTGATTGCCATGGTCAATGGCTATGCGATTGGGGGTGGGCATGTCCTGCATGTCATGTGCGACCTGACCATCGCCTCGGAAAATGCACGATTCGGGCAGACAGGTCCGAAGGTGGGATCTTTCGATGCAGGGTTTGGTGCCAGCTATCTTGCCCGGATGGTCGGACAGAAAAAAGCACGTGAGATCTGGTTCTTGTGCCAGCAGTATTCAGCACAGGAAGCCTTAGAGATGGGGATGGTGAACAAGGTCGTTCCTCTTGATCAGCTGGAAGATACGTGCGTCGAATGGGCAGAGATCATGATGGAACGTAGTCCCTTGGCTCTCCGCATGATCAAGGCTGGGTTAAACGCAGAATTAGATGGACAGGCAGGCATTCAAGAACTTGCAGGCGATGCTACCATGCTTTATTATACAATGGATGAAGCGCAGGAAGGTGGTAAGGCCTTCTTGGAAAAGCGGAAGCCTGATTTCGATCAATATCCTAAGTTCCCATAGGAAGGAAGAGGGATATCCCGTATCAGGGCTCTTCGCCTTCATAGACCACGAGCTCGCGGGGAAGAGAGATAAGCTTGAGGCGCTGGAACCAAACCTTTGGCGATTTCGGGAGTAAGCGTGTCGACTGACTGTTGATCGTATAGTAGCTGGCAGAGTAGTCATCCATGAGCGCGGAAAAGGCTGATTTGATGCGTGAGCACTTTTCGTTGATGGCATTGTCAAGAGGATTTGTAAGACGGTCAACAGTTTCTTTCATTTTTACTGCGTCACCGTCTGGCATGATATGCGTATAGATGGCGAAGAGCTCATGATGGTATTCACTCAACCGTTTAAACTCAATGCCTTCTGGATGTTTCAGGAAAAATAGATAAACGGCACGATGGACAGGCGTGAGAACCACGTCTCGGTTCCCATTGGCAAGGATGAGGCGGAAGTCTTTGGTAATGATCAATTTGCTCAATGTGCCGCGAGCGGCCTCAGTGCGAAGTTGTTCAAGAGTGGGCACGGTAATGGCACGCAGCAATAAATCCGTGCGCCCCATGATCTGTAATTGGTTCACAAGCAACCGAACTTGGTCGGCTATTTGCTCTGCATCGATACTTTTGTCAACTCTATGCTCCATGCATGCAAAGTTAGTCATTTTTGTCTCATTCATTTGGACTTATCATAAAAAAATATTGCCGCAAGCCTTGCAGGCAATGTCACATGTAAATTTATCAAGGGAATGCATTATCTTTGCAACCAAAGTAAAAGAGAGCAATGATGGAAGAAGATAACAAAGCAAATGTATTGGACTTTGGTCCTGTTGAGGATACATCAAATGAAATCATCAAGGTCGTTGGTGTTGGTGGCGGTGGTTGTAATGCGGTTAAGAATATGTATGAGGAACATGTCGCTAATGTTACATTCGCGGTATGCAATACTGATAGCAAGGCACTTGCCAACTCTCCCGTCCCTACGAAAATTATGCTTGGTGACAGTGGACTGGGTGCAGGCGCCAATCCCGAACTTGGTAAAAGGGAGGCTCTGAAATCGAAGGATACGATCAAAAAGCTTTTCGAAGACAATACCAAGATGTGCTTCATCACAGCAGGGATGGGCGGAGGAACTGGTACCGGCGCGGCACCTGTCATCGCTTCCATTGCCCGCAGCATGGGAATCCTTACGATCGGCATTGTCACCATACCGTTCTTTTTCGAAAAGAAGCGTAAGATCATCAAGGCTCTGAAAGGTGTGGAGGAGATGCGGAAGAACGTCGACTCATTGCTGATTATCAACAACGAGAGCATTTGCGACATCTATGCAGACTCGCACATTTCCGTCAAGGATGCACTCAAGGCTGCCGACCAAATACTTAGCAACGCCGCGAAAGGCATTTCTGAGCTTGTGACCCTTGAAGGGCACATAAACCTTGACTTCCGTGACGTGGAGTCAACAATGCGCGGAGGTGGCGGGGCAATTATGGCGATAGGACGTGCCCGTGGAGAAAGGCGTGTTGAGAAAGCAATTATCAACGCGTTGGAATCGCCCTTGCTTTATGGCAGTGATATTACTCAGGCAAAGAATATCCTTTTTAATATCTATACCAGTAATGAAGCTCCTTTGTTCGTCAATGAAATGCGTGAGATCGATGCATTCATGTATGAGCTCAACCCAAACATTGATGTCATTTGGGGCACTAATGACGACAACACGCTTGGGGAAGATGCGAAAATTGTTATTCTTGCCACAGGACTCGATAATAAGTTCTTGCCTGATGAAGTGACTTCATCCGATGATGACAGCAAATATGACAAGATAATTGCAGAGCTCTATCGCGAGCCGATGGGTGGGGTCAGTGGTCAAGAAGACAGTCGCCATGAGCATGGAACACCGACTGCTTCTCAGAAAGAAGAAGGTAAAGATACACGCCAGAAAGATTCTACTGGCAGAACACAGGAGAAGACCTTAACAATAGATCCGGAAGACAACCCGGTCGATGACTCAACGGAAGAGCCTGCTGTGGAAACTGTTCATAAGGATCATCAAGAAATAATGCCAGGAGAAGCCGTAGCGGTCGATGCTTTCCTACCTAAAGGTGAGCCTCATGTTCATTCGTCTCCCTGGCCAAGTTCTTTCGAAAGGTTCATCAATCGGCTGAAAGAAAAGTTGACCAAAAATTTAGAACATCTCATGTCTGATGATGAATAGACGCTGATTGTATGCAATTCAACGTTATGGTAATATCGTCATTCTTCTCTACTGCCACGCTGTCGGCGGAAGAGTGCTTCTCGTCTCTCCATACAGCACATGGATAATAACATACTGCAAAGAGCAAAAGCATCTTGTGAGCGGAGCTGCAAACTATTTTTCTCAAAGTCTTCATTGTTATCCTGTGAAAATATTATCTGTAAAATTTGGATATTTAAGAAAAAAAATCCAATTTTGCAGTGCCTTCATAGAGAAGCATTCTCTAAATTTATTTGATGTGATGAATGAAGCACAACTGATAATAGAATTGAAAATGGGATCAACACATGCGCTGGAAAAGATTTATGATCTTTATTCTGCGAGACTCTACGCATTCGGTTTGCATTACTCAAAATCAAGGGAAGCAACCCAGGAATTGGTAGAAGATGTGTTTATATGGCTATGGATGAACAGGAAAAGCATTCGTCAAAAGGAAAGTCTTCGCAGTATTTTATTTATTAGATTAAGGCATTATCTGATAAATGCCTATCGAGCAACAGTCAATTCCCCTCAATTCCGAAATTATCTTGATTACCTTGCGGGTGTTCCTACTGAGGCTGCAGACAGTGCGATAGAATATGATGAATTCGTAAAAAGACTGAATCTTGCTATTAGTCAGTTGCCAATTACCCAGCAAAAGGTAGTACGACTTATCAAATTTGAGGCACTTAATGTTGAAGAAGTGGCAAGGCAATTGAATATAACAGAGCAAACCGTTCGGCATCAATTGTATTTGGGCTTAAAACAATTAAGGCAAGCACTGGGAGTTTATTATATTTTGCTTGAATTCTTATTATTTGTTAATACTTGAATGGAATATAGTTATATCATACTATAAATCGTGTCTATTTTATTTAGGAAGGTTGAAAGAATGAAAGAATTAGAAGATAGATATCTTAATGGGAGTCTGACATCTCAGGAAATGGATGATTTTCTTGCGCAGTTGAATTCTGAGTCTGATGATGCCATTGCTAAACGCATGGAATCGCGCTGGATGAATGATAAGATAGATACTTCTAATGTAGATTTCTCTGAACTTCATTCTATCTGGAATCGGATTTCAGGTCAGATACTGCCATCATACAAAGAGGCCATTCTTTATCATTCTTGGAAGTGGCTTCAACTTGTCGCAGTAATGTTGCTCCCCATATTGTTGATATTTTCTGTCTATTTTTATCGTCAGAATAGAGTCTTGTCATCAGAGGTGGTCACGATGTCAACAGGTAAGGGTGAACGCGCTACTATTACATTGCCGGATGGAACGAAAGTAGCATTAAATGAGATATCAACCTTAAAATAAAACTCAAGGACTTTTAACAGGGCACAGCGTCAGATCGTTTTCAATGGGGAAGGATATTTTGAAGTAGCAAAGGATCCAAAACATCCCTTTCAGATAGATGCCGATAAATTAAACGTAAAAGTTTTAGGGACAAAATTTAATCTATGCGCAAGAGATCACGATGGGACGGCAATACTGGCATTATCTGAAGGTAAGGTCTTGTTTACGGCACTTCCAACTGGAGAAAATGTAGTATTGTTCCCTAATCAAAAGGCGGTACTTAATAAAATAACTGGTAGTATTTCCGTTGAGCAAATTCAACAGGGCTTAAAGGATATGACAGCTTGGAGAAGGAAAGAGATAGTGTTTAGAAATGCTCCTCTGAGTTTTGTTATTGCCAAATTAGAGGAAACTTACGATGTAAAAATCATCATAAAAGGGAATGTAAGCCTAAATGATCTCTACACAGGCACCATGTCAAGTGCAGATATAAATGTCGATCTTGAAATCCTTGAGCGCCTATATCATCTGAAATCAGAGATGTATGGTAATCGAGTCTATATCGAAAAATGATGATAAGAGTCATGCGATTTGTTTGTTATTGTTAATGAAGATAAAAAAACAGTATATTTTATATAAAATACTTCTACGGAAAGTTATAAACGAGAAATTCTGCTGTCACACCTTTCATAAGCCTGCAAACATGTATTAATGATTTGATAATCTATAATAACATATCATTTGAAAGGCATATATTCGTTTAACTTAAATATTATTAGACATGAATGTACACATGAAAGCCAGGTACATTATTTTAATGTTATTATTATCTTTCTGCAATTTGGTTTCATTTAGCCAAACTCAGATAGTAAACATTAATGTACGTAATGCGACACTGAAGCAAGTCTTTGGTATTATTGAAAAACAAACAAATTATCGTATCTCTTACCGTAATGTCTTTATTGATAACAGGAAAGATATTACGATAAAAAAGTCTAAGGCTTCTATACAGAATGTTTTGGATGAAGCCCTTTCTGGACGCCAATTGGAGTATTCTATTATTCCTCCAACAACAATTATTATTTCAGATAAGGCTCAGAAAAAGGAAGTTCGAATAATCCAGCAAAATGCTACGAAAAAGGTCTCAGGAGTCGTTCGTGATCCTAATGGTGAGCCTATTATTGGGGCTGGCGTATATGAAAGTGGTACTAAGAATGGCACAGTGACTGACATAGACGGACGCTTTAGTCTATCTGTTCAGCCAGGAAGTACACTAACTGTGTCTTATATTGGCTTTGTAACTAAGCAAGTAAAAGCTCTTCCCAATGTTGAAGTTCAACTTTCTGAAGACAATAAGGCTCTTGACGAAGTTGTTGTTGTCGGATATGGTACCATGAAGAAACGCGATTTAACAGGCGCAATCTCAAGTGTAAAGGGTGATGATATTGCTCTTGCAGGTGTGGCTTCTGCTGCACATGCACTGGCAGGAAAAGCAGCAGGACTTTATGTCCGTCAAAATTCAGCACAACCTGGCGGAGGTCTTGATATATTGATTCGAGGTGCAGGTTCTGTCAATGCAGCAAACGATCCATTGTATATCGTAGATGGTTTTCCTATCGCCAAATTGGATCAAGAAAAAGGTAGTAACCAGCGAATGGACCCGGGAACACAGGGAGTTCTTAACTTCTTAAACCCGAATGATATAGAAAGTATAGAAGTACTAAAGGATGCCTCAGCTACAGCAATTTATGGTGCGCGTGCTGCTAATGGAGTTGTAATTATTACGACTAAGCGTGGGAAAGAAGGCCGGGCTACAGTTAATTATTCTTATAATTATTCTTACCAGAAATATAGTGATGAATATGATGTTTTATCCCTAAAGGAGTGGATGGAAGAAAAGAATAAGTCAACTTGGGAATACTGGATATGGGAAAATCAAGTAGCGCCATGGGGCACAAAAACACTGGAAGAGGCTCTTGATTCGCCGAAGAGTGGGCAGTCCTATACGCGTCCTTATACAGATGCAGAGATAGCGAATGCTGGAGAAGGAACAGATTGGGTGGGCTTGATCACTCGTGACGGCTATGTGCAAGAACATAACCTCTCTATCCAAGGTGGATCCAAAGAAACTCAATATATGGTGTCTATGAATTATTATGATAACGAAGGCATCATAAAAAATTCAAGTATGACCCGTTATACATTGAAGTCTAATTTTGATCAACGTTTCTTGAAAATCTTCAAAACGGGAATGAACTTGACCATCACTCGCATCGATAATGATAACACTCAGCTGGGATCTGCACAATATGAAAAGTCAGGCATCATTCGCTCTGCTGTTCAAATGGGACCTAATATCAAAGCTTATGATCAAGAGACGGGGACGTATCCTATTAATCCTTTGTTAGGAACACAACCCAACCCTTATTCACTATTGAATAACATAGATAAAGGGCGTACAGACCGCCTTCTTGGAAATCTTTATTTGGAAGCATATCCTGTCAAAGGCTTAACCTTAAGGGTAAATGCAGGCATAGACCGTGCTAATATTTCACGAAAGACTTATGAACCAAAGACAACTCTCTGGGGTAAGGCAATGCAGGGTAATGCTGATATTTATACAACAGACAACAATCAATATTTACTTGAAGCCACGGCAACTTATAATCGTATTTTTGGAAATATCCATAAGATGACATTGCTTGCAGGAACTTCTTATGAGCAATTTAATGTAGAATCATCAAATTTAGGTAATAACAATTTTCTTACAGATGGCTTTATTTA
This sequence comes from uncultured Prevotella sp., assembly GCA_905210845.1. GTDB lineage: Bacteria > Bacteroidota > Bacteroidia > Bacteroidales > Bacteroidaceae > Prevotella. Next base: position 2,101 of record CAJLYG010000100.1, on the reverse strand, counting down.
TAACAACATGAATGCGGGAAGTGGCACTAAAACGGTTGGCTCTGGCTTTTCCAAGAACAAGATGGAGTCATATTTCTTCCGAGCTAATTATTCTCTTTTAGATCGATATTATCTGACAACGACCTTACGAGCTGACGGAGCCTCTGTATTTGCAAAAAATCATAAATGGGGATATTTCCCATCTGTAGCATTAGGATGGACTATGTCTGAAGAAAAATGGATGAAACAAATGGAATGGCTGTCAATGTTAAAGATTCGTGCTTCTTGGGGGAAAACAGGTAATTCGGATATTGGAACTAACGCATTTGCCAGTTATTATGCCGCTGCAGCCTATAACAAAGAAGATAAGTCCCAGGTAATCGGCGTTTTCCAAGGTAAGTTGGAGAACCCTGATTTAAAATGGGAAACTACTACGGAATGGAATTTGGGCTTTGACTTCGGGTTCCTGAATAATAGGATTCTTGCTACCATTGAGTATTATCATAAGATAGTAAGTGACTTGCTTAACTATAAACCATTGAACTATTATCATGATGTCTCACGGGTAATGGCTAATATGGGAAAAACGCAAAGTTCGGGTATAGAGGTTACCTTGAACACAACGAACATTAAAACGCATGATTTCTCTTGGACAACCAACATTACTTTCACGAAATATAAAGATCGATGGAAGGAACGGACATCCGACTGGAAACCATCGGTCTATGAGAAAGTTGATGATCCTATCCGTCCTATTTACTCTCGCTTGGCTGACCATATCTTGCAGATTGGAGAGGAGGTTCCTGCTGCACAACCTAATCTGAAACCAGGCGAGATCGTTATTAAGGATATTAATGGATATAAGCGTGATGCAGAAGGGCAACCGGTCGTGGATGAAAATGGCCGTTTTATTCTTACGGGATCTCCTGATGGAAAAATTGATGATGCTGACTGTGTCCTAATTGGTTCTCAGGATCCTGGTTGGATGGCAGGTATGATTAATACATTGCATTATAAAGACTTTGATTTAAGTTTCCAATTTAATGGTATGTTTGATCGTAAGATGGAAGATCCTACAGAAATGGAGTATGGTCTTGGCGGCGGTGATATTGCACGATATGGATACAATGCCCTCCGTATCATCAAAAATCGCTGGACATGGGACAATCCTTCAACAAAATATCCATGTTCTTTTAATGGATGGGATAATAACTATACATCCGGTGACTGGTATTATCAAAATGCATGGTTTATCCGTATGGCAAATATTACATTAGGTTGGTCCCTTCCACAAAAATGGTTAGCCCATACCAATGGGATCATATCAAAAGTTCGATTATCTCTGAGTGCAAATAATTTATTCTGCATCACTCCATATAATGGGCTCGATCCTGAGACAGATTACTATACTGCTGCTTATCCAAATGCACGTACTTATAGTATTGGCATTAATATTACATTCTAATTATAATTTAAAATACAAGTCAATATGAAACTCATGAAATTTAAATATTTAGTTCTCGTGGCTTCTGTATGCATCATGAGCTTGGGATCTTGTGCAGATCTTGACCCCATAGATTATTCTGAGATCAATCCATCAAACTTTCCAAAAACGGAAGAAGATATAGAATCATTAGTGATGTCATGCTATTATCCGTTGCGAGGTAATTGGTGGGATGGCATCTTTACTCCGTCAGAACGTGGCGTCATGTTCCTTAATGATTGTACTACAGGCATTCTCACAGGAACCTTTGGCGCTCAGAAAATGTGTTCAGAGTTGAACTATTTTCCAGAAAGTACGGAAATTACATGGCTCTACTATACACGTGATGAGCCTTATGGATATGCCAATAAGGTAAGTCGTTGTACATTGGTATTGGATGCTATAGAGAATAGCCCTCTTTCTGCTGATACCAAAGTGAAATATGAAGCGGAGGTTCGTTGCGCACGTGCATTCCTCTCATATCTTTTATATGATATGTTCGGACCTATTGTTATTGCTCCTGTTGAGGCTCTAAAGAATCCTCTTGAGGAAAATCCTCTTCCACGTCTGTCACGTGCAGAGATGGTAAAGTTTATTGATGATGACCTTACATTTGCGGAAGATGCCTGAGCTGTGCCG
>CAJLYG010000099.1 GCA_905210845.1 uncultured Prevotella sp. | reverse complement strand
AGTTCACCGACTTCGTCAATCCGTTGTCGAAGACCCCGATCCTGAAAGCACAGCACCCGGGATATGAAATCTATAAGATGGGCATTCATGGCCAGCGGGGCGTAAGCTGTGCAGATTGCCACATGCCCTATATCTCTGAAGGTGGCGTGAAATACACAGACCATCATATCATGAGTCCACTTGCGCATATCGACCGTACCTGCCAGACCTGCCATCGCCAGGATGCGGAGACGCTGAAGCAGAATGTCTATGAGCGCCAGCGCAAATGCAATGAGATCCGATTGGAGGTGGAAAAGGCCCTTGTCGCTGCCCATCTCGAAGCGAAGTTCGCCTTCGACCATGGCGCTACGGATGCGGAGATGAAGCCTGTACAGGCATTGATCCGCAAGAGCCAGTGGCGCTGGGACTATGCTGTTGCCAGCCACGGAGCGTCTTTCCATGCTCCGCAAGAAGTGACGCGCATCTTAGGTCATGCACTTGACTATGCGCAGCAGGCGCGCCTGGCTAACGCAAAAGTCTTGGCAAGGCATGGATTTACCGGTGATGTGCCCTTGCCTGATGTTTCAACCAAGGCTAAAGCACAGGCTTATATCGGCTTGAATATGAAGGAATTGCAATCCAAGAAAAAGAAATTCCTCGACACCATCGTCCCGAAATGGATCCAGACGGCGAAACAGAAGAAGACATTCATTGAGTTATGATGTGGAATAAACCATGGTCCCTTAGGGAGGGATGTGTAATTGGAGGAGGACTGATCGTTGTGGGAGCTCTCCTCCAATTTTCTGTAGGACCGATCAACTGGGATGTGTTCGCATGGCCAGTCAACATAATCGTCCTTTTGCTCTATCTGATCCTATTGTTTGTTGGCTATGTCCTGAGGGATAAGGTCTATGCCCTGCGCTTCCTGATGACCTGGAAGATGGCTGTGCCAGCTTTGACCTATGCAGTCCTGCTGACAGTTGGCATGGGGATCACCCAGCAAGTCCCATCCGACATGTCGCCTATTGACCCTGTCGGATTCAGCAAGATGCTTTCTTTTTGGCCCTTTGTACTGGTATACGTCCTCTTGGCAACGATCATAGGTTTGGTCTCCATTCGTCAGGTGTGCCATTTCCGCTTCAGGAATATCCCATCTCTGCTGAGCCATTTGGGATTATTCCTTGTCCTGACCTGTGGGACACTTGGCTCCGCAGACATGCAACGACTGAAAATGTTCTGTGAGTATGATCAACCAGAGTGGCGGGCATTGGACCAGGCGAATCAGGTTCATGACTTGAACGTTGCCATTCAGTTGAACCGGTTTATCATGGAACAAGACAAGAAAGACAAGATGCCCAAGCGGTTTGCCTCGGATGTGGACATCATGACTGAAGATGGGAGGCACATCAAGACCATCATCGAAGTCAACAAGCCATATTCCATCAATGGATGGAAAATTTACCAATATGGTTATGACCAGGCGATGGGCCCTATGAGTCGCTACAGTGTCTTTGAATGGGTGAGGGATCCTTGGTTGCCATTTGTCTATATAGGGATCGGGCTCTTAGGCTTGGGTGCCATTGGGATGTTTGTCATGCCCGTTAGGAAAAAGGAGGGAATCGTATGATCTGGGATTATTTCATTTATTTTGCCATTGCCTCTATCGTGCTCTGGAGCGTAGGAGCTGTTGCCTCTTGGAAAAGGAAGGCGGGGATAGCTTACGTGTCGACATTAGCAGGTCTATTGGTCTTCTTCGTATATATGGTTGTCATGTGGATCGCATTGGAGCGTCCGCCTCTTCGCACGATGGGAGAGACTCGTCTTTGGTATTCACTGTTTCTCCCGATGGCTGGGATCATTGTTTACAGCCGTTGGCATTACCGCTGGATCCTGTCCTTTAGTACCCTGATGGCGACGGTGTTTGTCTGCATCAATCTCTTCAAGCCCGAAATGCATACGAAGACCTTGATGCCCGCCCTTCAGAGTCCATGGTTTGCTCCCCATGTGATCGTGTACATGATCGCCTATGCTTTGTTGGGTGCAGCTACGTTGATCGCTCTTTATCGCCTTTTCTTTGCCAAGATGCCTTCAACGCAGGATGACAGGATTGCAGAGGAGAATCTTGTCAACAGCGGATTTGCCTTCCTTACCTTAGGGATGCTCATGGGAGCTCTCTGGGCAAAAGAAGCGTGGGGGCATTATTGGTCGTGGGACCCTAAGGAGACATGGGCTGCAGTGACATGGTTGGCTTATCTGGTCTATATCCATCTCACCCGGTATGACGACAAGCACACGAAGCTTGCCCATTGGATCTTAGTGATCAACTTCTGCTTATTGCAGATGTGTTGGTGGGGGATTAACTATTTGCCTTCAGCGCAAATGACGAGTGTCCATACCTATTCCATGCAATGAGGCTGACAGGGTAGGGGCTACCCTATCAGCTGTTCGAACAGGCCGTCCACAATACTGTCTGCAAGTGAGATGTTCGGAACAAGTATGCGATCCGTCTTAAGGGCATCGGCTACTAACATGAAAATCTCAGAAGCAGGGATGATCACATCAGCACGATCCTCTTTCAATCCATAGCGTCTGATACGCTCGTCAATACTCAGGACCTTCAATTTCATGTAGATCTGCTGCAACTCCTCTATCAAGATCTCTTTCTTGTCACTTTTATTGTGGGTCAACTTAAACAGTTTATTGATATTTCCACCTGAGCCAATGAGTTGTATCTTACCATACTGTTGGGCTACCTTAGAAAGGTTTTCCTTGTGTTCAGACAATGTTTCCGCGTTCACCTTACCGCTCAGCATACGAAGGGTACCACAATTATAGCTGTGGCTGTCAACTAATTGCCCGTTGTGTAAGATGGATATCTCGGTCGATCCACCACCCACGTCGCAGTAGCAGATGGTGTGGTTGCTATCCCCCGCTTCCAAGATATTATTCGCTAACAACTTGGCTTCCTCTTCTCCAGGGATGATTTCCAGTCGGATGCCTGTTTGCTTATGGATTTTCTTCATCACCTTTTGCCCATTCTCGGCATCTCGCATGGCACTGGTGGCACATGCCCGATACCCCTCCACATGGTTGAGCTTCATGAATTCCTTGAATCCCCGGAGCATGTGAAGCATCATCCGGTACCGGTCCTTCGATACCTTGCCCAATGTGAATACATCTTTTCCTAATCGTAGCGGGACACGGATATAGGTAATGCGCCTTACTTTCATGCCTTCTGGGGCTTCCGGGTTGAATCGCTTGATCAATAAACGGGCTCCATTGGAGCCTATGTCAATGGCTGCAAGATTCTTGACTTTCATTTAGATATGCATTATAAAGTTGTTCTTGAGAGCGGAAAGGCGCTCCCTGCTGGATGGGATCAGTGCCTCGCCCATCAACGAGGTGCCCATTGGTCGTATCACGCAAGCCATAGTCGACAGTTCTCAGTAGGTCTTGTTGGATATCCTCGTCGTAAACCGGTGTCATGACTTCTATGCGGTTGATGAGATTACGTGGCATCCAGTCGGCAGATCCCAAATAATACCGTGTATCCCCACCATTGGAGAAGATAAGGATGCGGGCATGTTCCAGGTAACGGTCGATGATGCCCACGCACCTGATATGGTCGCTGATACCACGCACACCAGGCACTAAGGAACAGTTGCCACGAATCAGGATATCAACTTTCACTCCTGCCATGGATGCCGCATAGAGCGCATTTACCAAGTCTGGGTCTGTGATATGGTTAATCTTTATCTTGATCCAGGCCTCTTTTCCTCCTTTGGCATTCTTGATTTCATTGGCAATCATATTGAGGACGCGGGATTTCATGGCATTGGGAGAAACCAATAGTTCCCGGAAACGGACTTGCGTGAATGGACGGTCGATAAATAAGAAGACCTTTTCTACTTCTTTGACGATCCGTGGACGTGCTGTCATCATCAGGTAATCTGTATACGTCTTGGCATTTCCTTCATGGAAATTCCCAGTGCCGATACAGGCGATATTGCCTTTCTTCGACTCGATCAGCAACAGCTTGGAATGGATTTTCAGTCCCTCAACGCCAAAGATCACGTTGACGCCTTCCTCCTGCATCCGTTTACTCCACATAATGTTGCTTTCCTCATCAAAGCGGGCAAGGAGTTCAACAACGGCAGTCACCTTCTTTCCATTCCTGGCTGCACAAATCAGGCTCTTGACTACCTTAGAGTCTTTCGCCAGACGATATAAGGTTGTCTTGATAGACTTCACTTCGGGTCGCAAGGTAGCTTCCTGCAATACGCGGATGTATCCATCAAAGCTATGGTAGGGTACATGGATGAAGCGGTCTTTCTCCCTGATCTTGTCAAGGATGCTTTCCTGAGCGAGGAACTCCGGTTTCATGATCCTTTGCCAAGGCTTATATTTGAGTTCTCCATGACCACAATCCGGAAACTTCATTAAGTCCTTATGATTCTGGTATCGCCCCGTTGCAAGCAAAGTATCCAGCTCTTTGACATTGAGACGTTTCATGATCCTCCTCTGCATATCCTTGGGCATGTCTTTATCGTAGATGACACGCACAGGATCCCCCTTCCTCCTGGAGTGAACACCTTGCGCGATCTTCTCCATGGTCGAGTAATCGGAATCATTTTCAATGTCCATCTCTGCGTCCTTGGTAAATTTGAAAGAGTAGGCCTCAAACTTACATGCTGGTCCCCCAACGAAGATGAGCGGCAGGCAAAACCTGACGATATCATCTAAATACATGACATTGTCAAATCCATCGCTTTGTGGAATTCGGATAAAGCGCCCATAAATCCGATCCGGAACTTTCACCATGGCATACTTGACCTTCGCTTTTTCCACCTCGATTAACTTGACAACCAAGTAGATGCGGTTATCTTCCAGGATACTGATATCATCAATGGCAGATAGCCATATCGGGTTGGTGGAACCGTTGAGGTTCATATAGAAATAGTTGCGTAGCCATTCTTTCTGCTCTTCATTCACCTGCGTCTCGTTGAGCATACGGATACCATGCTCCCTCAACTTGGCAAACACCTCTGCGGTGGCAGCTGTATATTCCTTTGAATAAGAGACATTCAGATGGTTAATGGTTTTCAGGGTCTTCTTGATCTTTCCTATTTCTTTTTTATGGATATGGTCGTCTTCCACGATTCGGGTGAGGGAAGCAACGCGTACCCGAAAGAATTCATCAAGGTTGTTGGAGTAAATACCAAGAAAGGACAGACGTTCCAAAAGTGGAACCTCTTCCTTCTCAGCCTCTGTGAGAATGCGATGGTTGAAATACATCCAACTGACATCGCGCTCTACATAGTATTTCTTTTCAATTTGATCACTTATCATCTCCTTTTACTTCTTCATCTTCAATCACTAATATGTCTGGATCCTCCGTCAAACGCAGTGCCTTGCGGAAAACGTCCGCGGTTCCGGCAGGTACGTGGATCTCACGCAAAGAATCGCAATCAGAGAAAGAACGCCGCCCGATATGTTCTGGAACGCTTTTGAATGTGACCTTCTTCAGCTCATCACAATCTGAGAAGCTAAAACCGTAAATGCCATTCAGACTGGCAGGGAAAACTACGCTCTGCAACTGGTCACAATCGAAAAATGCCTCCCGCTCAATCTTTTCAACACCTTCCGGGATCACAATGTTTTTCAAATGTTGGTGTTGCGTAAATGCCATTCGTCCGATTGTCTTTGTCTCTTGAGGAATATGAAGTTCCTCTTCGTCTTGAATACAGTAAACAATGGTGGACTTGTCTGCTGTATATACAGCCTTGCCATCAAATTCGAACTTATCGCTGGTCATCTTCTGAAGTGCCAGGTTCAGGACCAGGTTCTCAAATTTACTTTCCTTCTTCGTGGTTGTTTTGAGAATTTCAATAATTTCCTTTTTACCTTTTTTCATAATTGAGTGCTTTGTTTTTTCGCTACAAAGTTACATAGAAGTAAGAAGAAGATAATGATTTATGTATGACATTCGTGTGACGTTTGTGTTACAGGCTTGTTATATCATCATATTGTGAACTGATTGTAAACGCTTTGTAATATGCAATACTGATATTTGCAGAAAAATGTTTGTATGGGTAAGATAAAGATAAGAATAGGGGTTACAATCCTTTTCTTGGCTGTCCTGATGACAGGACAAGCTCAGAACTCAAATGGTGGGGAAGTAGATAAAACGCCACAGGTCCACGGAACCTTGCGGGGCAAGTACGAATATCAGCCTGATGACAAGAAGGGGAGGTTTGAAGTGAGAACCGCTCGCGTGGACATAACTGGGAATCTTTCTCCTGTCATATCATACAAGGCGGAGATTGACCTCTGTGATGAAGGCACGATCAAGATGCTGGATGCTTATACCAGGATCAAGCCGGGGAATGGATTCCAGTTTACGATAGGCCAAGAGAGAGTGCCTTTTACCATCGACGCCCATCGTTCACCGTCGCAACAGTATTTTGCTAATCGCTCATTCATCGCGAAGCAGGTCGGTAATGTCCGGGACGTGGGAGCTGAGGTGAGTACACAGTTCCATCTTGGGGTCGTTCCTGTCAACATACGGGCAGGACTCTTTAATGGATCTGGATTAACCAACCAAAAAGACTTCTGGACAAATAACGTCAATTTCAGTGCGAAGGCAGAGATGTATTTGCTGCCAGGATGGAATCTGACCCTCTCTGTCCAGAAAATAAAACCCGACCATGTCGGCGTCATGATGTATGATGCAGGTACTTTTTATCATGGACACGGACTGCATGCGGAGGTCGAGTATTTGTTCAAGCATTATGCACAAGATGCTTATCAGAATGTACATGCCTTTGATTCCTTCGTAAGCTATGATATTCCTTTGAAGACAAAGCTGTTCACGAAACTGTCACCCTTGGTGCGTTGGGATTTCATGACCGACCATAGTGATGGCATGAGATACTTAGACGGAGGAAAGAATACACAAGGGACTTTGGTCACCAATGATTATCAACGTCATCGAATTACCGGCGGTTGCACGCTAAGCTTTGATAAACCTTTTCTTTCTGACATCCGTATTAACTACGAAAAATATTTCTATCGCGCAAATGGGATCCCCAAAGTGTCCGAGAAAGATAAGTTCGTAATAGAGTTTATGACCAGATTTTGACCCTGTAGGGTACCCTTGGTCATAAACTATATTATTTATTTATCATAATTCGTATTATATTATTCATTAGCTAATGTGATAATATCTGCCTGCCATCCGTTCGATTGCCGAGTGATTAGGACATTGTCTACCATACAAATCCGTAGAAATAAACTGGTCGATCGCATAGAATTCACATTCCGTACAGTTGTTAGGATGATCGATCACGGTTTCCATCAGTTCAGGCATAACAGCCAACAAGGCATGTTGTGGATAGTAATTCTTATGCCGGATGTAATTCCAGATGAGCTCTGTAACATCTTTTATATACGATTTGATATTCTTGAATCTTCTCATAGCTTCTTTATTTTAATTGTTTCTTGATGAATTTCTATCTGCAAATATAGTCATTATCCTAAGGATTGGTTCAATAATAAGGCATTATTAAGAGGCTTTCTAACCTATTAAGCAAATCTTTGGTAATGTCAGTTAATTTCGGTTGTACTGATCGATGAAACCATGAAAAAAACGATGATATTTAACTGGAAAAATGTTCATATCTCCGGTGAAATGCCTATCTTTGTGGAAAGAAATAAGAAAAGAGAGAAACATGGCAAGTATATTGATAAAAGATACAACGCGAGAAGAGAGAATCAAAATCCTTCACAGGGCTTTGGATTGTGGCGCCGGGGGCTGTGAGAATTGTTCCAGTTGTTGGCTGGGCGGTGGAAGTATTGATACTATTTATCAAGATTATATCGACGGAAAGAAAGAGATTGCCGACATCAACCGTGAATACAGTGAGAAAATGGCTGGCAAGCAACGTGGATAAAGGTGCTGCCTGGATATTATCTTGATGAAGGCTTTCTCTTGAGGGTAAGGACTGTGATCTCTGGCCAAGCCCCTAAACGGAATGGGAATGATCCTCCGATGCCATAGGACACATATAGATGCTGATGACCATGATGATATAGGCCGCCCCATTCCTTAAAGGCAAATCTTGCAAAGGTAAACTTGCCTATTTTCAATTGGCCAGCATGTGTATGCCCTGCCAACATGAGTTGTATATCGTTCTGAAGGGCTTCTTTCCTCCAATGGTGAGGATCATGACTTAAGAGAATCTTATAATCAGAGAGAGGGATGTCTCCCATGGCATCTTGCAAGTTGCATTTGTTGGGGAAAGGTGCGGCACCTGCATTTTCTACGCCAATCAATTGAATGTGCTCCCCACCCTTTTCTAAGGTCACATGCTCATTCATCAGTTGATGCCATCCCAACTGACTTTCTATGCGATAGAGTTCCTTTTGATGGGCAAGGATATTCTTTTCGGAACGATCATTTCCAGTAAGGCAATAATCATGGTTTCCCCAGATGGAATAAAAGCCATCCTTGCATTGAAGTCGTTTTAAATCAGTTATATAGGGATTGACTTCCGCTGGACTGTTATTGACAAGATCGCCCGTAAAGACTCCGAGATCACAGTATAATGAATTGCAAATATCAACGACCTTGCCGACGAAATGGGTGTTTGCCGGATAGGTACCCACGTGGAAATCACTCAGTTGCAAGATCCTGTATCCATCAAATGAGGCGGGAAGGTCAGGTGAGTAGATGGTAATGTTCTTGACGACTACCCTTCTCCACCCCCAGATGAGCCCATATAGGACGCATGCGACGATGCCAAGGGCGAGGTAGAAGGCTATCTGTGTTCCCAAGAACCAGTATGTCAGGATAAAAGCGATCTTCGGGAAGGTAAAACAAAGCATTCCCCCAAAGATCAATCGAACGGCAGCGACGTGGTGAAAACCTTTGCGAACCGCAAACCAAGAGGCAATGATGATGAGCGATGGAAGAAACCATACCGAAGCTATCAGTAGGTTGGAATCTTCTGTGAAATGATGCCAGATCCATAAATCCGGTCCAAAGGTAAAGAAAACAAGTAATAGGAAATAAAATGCCAACAGCATGACTTTACGATTTATCGGTATGTTTCCGTGTCATTGTAATCCACGACATGCGTAGGATCATTGGGGTCTGTGGACTGTTGGGGAGTCCCATATTGGTAGAACTCACAGTGATTGTTCACATTCCCCCTCAGGATCCAAAACTTTTCGTGTGGGCAAGTCAGGCAGATAGGACGACCAAGCATATCAAGATGCTCGATTTTCCATTGCCAAGTCGCATGGGCACATCTCACGCAGAAGTGATTATTCTTTATTCTTTCTTGTACTTCAGGATCAATCATAATATGTACTTAGTTACTGTCACAAGTGACCGTTCCTAACATGTTGCAAAGATAGTGCTTTTCTTTGAGAAGACCAACTTGCCCATTTAAAAAATTATTTGAGTATCTTTTCACAGATAAAAACACCAAAAAAAGTTGCACCCTTGCGATGTCGGATGCAACTTCTTGTCTCTTGCGCCAGGAGAGCAGATTATTTCTTGCTTAGTTCTTCTGCATATTTTTCTGCCTGAGAGCGGATCAGCTCAACGTCGTCGAAGTAATTGATCTGCATGGCAGAACGTACCTCTTCCATGGTCTTGGCACCAGTTTCCCGCGCCTGTGCGGTACCCTTCTTCAAGATATTGTAGATTTCCGGGATATCTTTCTCATATTCAGCCCGACGTAACCGGATAGGATCCAGCATCTTATTGATGACTTGGTTCAAGAATTTCTTGCATTTCATGTCACCTAAGCCACCACGGCGATAGTGATCCTTCAGTTCATCTAAGTTCTTATAGTCTGGGAGGAACTCCGCAAAGTCCTCTTCCGTAGAAAACGCATCGAGGTAGGTGAAGACCGCATTGCCTTCCACGTGCCCTGGATCGTTCAAGTTGACATGGGTAGGATCCGTATACATGGAACGAACTTTCTGCCAAACATCTTCTGCTGTATCGCTGAGGTAGATGCAATTGCCCAGGCTCTTGCTCATCTTTTCCTTTCCGTCAGTCCCTGGCAAGCGACGGGCCGCGCCATTTTCAGGCAGCATGATATTCGGCTCCACCAACACTTCCCCATAGGTCTGGTTGAAGCGGCGCACCAGTTCACGGCATAATTCCAGCATAGGCTCTTGGTCTTCACCCACGGGAACGGTCGTTGCCTTGAACAGTGTGATGTCTGCTGCCTGGGAAACAGGATAGCAGAAGAATCCTAAAGGTATGTTTGCCTCAAAGTTACGCATCTTGATCTCAGTCTTGACCGTAGGATTACGCTGGACACGGGAAACGCTGACCAAGTTCATCAGATAGGTTGTCAGCTCCGCAAGCTCCGGTACCTGACTCTGAATAAACAATGTGCATTTATCTGGATCCAGGCCTGCCGAGAGATAATCCAGTGCTACCTCAATGATGTTTTGGCGGATTTTCTCCGGGTTGTCAGCATTATCAGTCAAAGCCTGTACGTCTGCCATGAAGACAAACATGCGGTCATAATCTCCTTGTTCTTGTAATTGCACTCTGCGACGCAGAGAACCTACATAATGTCCGAGGTGAAGCTTGCCCGTGGGGCGGTCACCGGTAAGAATTACTTTTCCCATTTATTCTTTCATTTGTAAATTGCTTGCAAAGATACTGCAAATCGAGAGAAATACAAAAGAAACGATAGTTTATTTTTATTTCCGAGATGCA
>CAJLYG010000098.1 GCA_905210845.1 uncultured Prevotella sp. | reverse complement strand
TTGGTAATCAACTGCCAATATGTATTCGTTGCCGCTACATAGGTGAGCGGCGTACCCTTCCGGATCAGTCGCTCTGTGCGGAAGAGATCGGAGACAGCCCCCTCTACCCTTCCCCTTGTCAAAGCCGTATCGCAGTCCATTTGGGCCGTCATGTTCCTGACATGCACATCCACCCCTAACGTATCGAAAAAATGACGGTCGAGGGCTATGTAGACAGGGAGGCAGTCAAGGGTAGGAAGCAGCGCGACCTTCAGCGACAGGGAGTCCTCCCTCTGAAGCCTTGCCTTTTCCGCCTTCGTCATTCGCTGCTTCTCCTGGTAGGATTGCCCGCATGATGCAAAGAAAAGGACGATGAATATCCAAATGCAACAATTTCTCATTTTACGTTTGAAAAAGAAAGGGCGATAGCGTAATGCAACACGTCTCGCCCTTCATTGTTTATTATTATGTGCGATATTAGCATTTGCAAAAGTAATAATAAATTTTGTAACTCAAAAAATTATTCGTACTTTTGTGGCATTATGGCAAAAGACAAGATTGTTTATGTCTGTTCCAACTGTGGACAGGAATCTCCTAAATGGATTGGAAAATGCCCTGCCTGTGGTCAATGGAACACGTTCAAGGAATTGCGCATCGCAGCTGAAACGGGTTCCAGTGCCGCACGGTCTGCAGCCCAGAGTATTCGTTCTTCCCTTTCAACAAACAAGAACAAGCCCTTGTCCCTGAGAGACATATCCATACACGACGAACCGAGGATGGACATGAAGGATGCGGAACTGAACCGGGTCTTAGGAGGAGGGCTCGTACCGGGATCTATCATCTTGTTAGGAGGCGAACCGGGTATCGGGAAAAGTACATTGACTCTGCAAACCATCTTGCACATGCCGGAGCATCAAATCCTGTATGTGAGCGGTGAGGAAAGTGCTCACCAACTGAAGATGCGCGCCGAGAGGATCTTAGCCAATCCTCTGAACGACGGAAGGATGTCGGACGAGAACGTGACCATCCTTTGTGAGACTTCTTTGGAGAACATCTTTGCCAACATAAAAGAGACTCATCCCGAACTGGTCATCATCGACTCGATCCAGACCATTGCGACAGAGGACGTGGAAAGCAGTCCGGGGAGCATCTCCCAAGTAAGGGAATGCGCAGCCGCCCTACTCCGTTTCGCCAAGACCAGTGGCGTACCTGTCATCCTCATCGGGCATATCAACAAGGAAGGGTCGTTGGCTGGTCCCAAGATCCTGGAGCATATCGTCGACACGGTCATCCAATTTGAAGGTGACCAGCATTATATGTACCGCATCTTGCGATCCATCAAGAACCGGTTTGGATCCACCTCTGAGCTAGGGATTTATGAAATGAGGCAGAACGGGCTGAGGCAGGTCTCCAACCCCAGTGAGCTATTGCTCTCCCAAGACCATGAGGGATTGTCGGGCATCGCCATCAGCAGTGCCATCGAAGGGGTCCGTCCCTTCCTCGTCGAGACACAAGCCTTGGTCTCATCAGCAGCATATGGCACTCCTCAACGTTCCGCAACCGGGTTCGATCAACGCAGGCTGAACATGCTATTGGCCGTATTGGAAAAAAGGGTCGGCTTTAAGCTGATGCAGAAAGATGTCTTCCTGAACATTGCAGGCGGGCTCAGGGTCACCGACTTGGCGATGGACCTGAGCGTCATCGCTGCCGTACTGTCCAGTAATGTGGATACAGCCATCGAAACAGGTTGGTGCATGGCGGGTGAAGTTGGGCTCAGTGGAGAGGTACGTCCCGTCAACCGTATCGAGCAACGGGTAGCGGAAGCTGAGAAATTAGGATTCACCCACATGATTATCCCGAAATATAACATGAACGGATTCGACGCTAAGAAATACCATATTGAGCTGCATCCAGTCAGGAAAGTAGAAGAAGCATTAAGATATTTATTTGGATAGAAATGAAAGATTCAGTGATTATTGTGAGCGGAGGGATGGACAGCATCACCTTGCTCTATGAATACAAGGACAGGATTGCCTTAGGGATCTCGTTCGATTATGGCAGCAACCATAATGCCCGGGAAATCCCATTCGCCGAGCTTCATTGCCAACGGCTGGGTATCCGGCATATTACCATCCATTTGGATTTCATGCACCAGTATTTCAAGAGTTCTCTCTTGGAAGGTGCCAAAGCCATCCCGGAAGGCAACTACACAGAGGATAACATGAAGTCGACTGTCGTCCCCTTCAGGAATGGGATCATGCTGTCTATCGCCACAGGAATTGCGGAAAGCAATGGACTGAAATACGTGATGATGGCCAACCATAGCGGCGACCCCGGCTGCCGCCCGGAGTTCGTGCAAGCCATGAGCAAGGCAACCCAAAGCGGGACCTTTGCACAGGTAGAGATTCTCGCACCCTATACGAATATCTCCAAGGCAGACATCGCCCGACACGGCAAGTCATTGGGTATCAATTATGCAGAGACATGGTCATGCTACAAGGGCGGCGAGAAACATTGCGGGAAATGCGGGACCTGTGTCGAGCGAAAGGAAGCGCTGGAAGCCGCGGGCATTGACGATCCAACCGACTACGAGTCATAAATGAAATTGCAATCCCGATATTGCATTCCTTGGACAATAGAGATAAAAAACTTTATTTTCTTAGAGCTCGAATCGTTTCTCTCAATTAATTATTGTAACTTTGCGTTCGAATTAGAAAATATTGACATAACATTAATAATTACGAAAAATGAAAATCGATCAATTCAACTTTGCCGGCAAGAAGGCAATCGTACGTGTGGACTTCAATGTTCCATTGGATGAAAAGGGTAATGTAACCGACGACACCCGTATCCGCGGTGCTCTCCCAACCCTGAAGAAGATCCTCTCTGACGGCGGTGCGCTGATCATGATGAGTCACATGGGCAAGCCAAAGGGTAAGGTAAAGCCAGAACTCTCCTTAGGTCAGATCGTCAAGAACGTTTCCGCTGCCTTAGGCGTAGACGTGAAGTTCGCTCCTGATTGCGCCATGGCTGACGACGCAGCAGCTGCCCTGAAGCCAGGTGAGGCACTTCTGTTGGAGAACCTCCGCTTCTATCCTGAAGAGGAAGGCAAGCCTGTAGGCGTGGAAAAGGGTACTCCTGAATACGACGCTGCCAAGGCTGAGATGAAGAAGAGCCAGAAGGAATTCGCAAAGAAGCTCGCTTCTTACGCTGACGTATATGTCAACGATGCCTTTGGTACGGCACACCGCAAGCATGCTTCCACGGCTGTCATCGCTGACTTCTTTGACAAAGACCACAAGATGCTTGGCTACCTGATGGAGAAGGAAGTAAAGGCCATTGACAATGTCATGAAGAATGCACAGCATCCTTTCACGGCGATCATCGGTGGCTCCAAGGTTAGCTCTAAGCTCGGTGTCATCAAGAACCTCCTCGACAAAGTAGACAATCTGATCATCGGTGGCGGCATGGGTTATACCTTCATCAAGGCTCAGGGCGGTCATATCGGTGATTCCCTGCACGAGGATGACCTGATGCCAGAGGCTCTGAACGTTATCAAGGAAGCAAAGGAAAAAGGTGTCAACCTGAGCCTTTCCGTTGCTACGGTTGCTGCTAACAAGTTCTCCAACGATGCCGACCGCAAGGTGGTGGACATTTACAATATCCCTGACGGATGGGAAGGCATGGATGCCAGTGAGGAGAGCCTGGAGAACTGGAAGAAGATCATCTTGGCTTCCAAGACTATTCTTTGGAACGGTCCTGTAGGCGTATTCGAATTCCCGAACTTCGCACATGGCACAGGCGAGATTGCCAAGACCGTTGCACAGGCTACTCAGGAGAACGGCGCTTATTCACTCATTGGCGGTGGTGACTCCGTCGCTGCCATCAATAAGTTCGGATTGGCCGACAAGGTTTCTTATGTTTCCACTGGTGGTGGTGCCATGCTTGAGGCGATCGAAGGCAAGGTTCTGCCGGGCGTTGCAGCAATCGAAGGCTAATATTTAAACGAGAATATGGGTGATTAATGATGATGGACAGGAATGGACATCATTGTTAATCACTCTTTTGTTTTCAATATGGATTGGTTAATTAATCTATTTACAGCACAAGATTCCGTTGCGCACATCGCATTGCTCTACGCCTTGGTCATCTCCATCGGCGTTCTGTTGGGCAAGATCAAGTTCGGAGGAATCTCCTTAGGGGTCACCTTCGTCCTGTTTGCCGGGATTCTCGCCGGTCATATCGGGTTCACCGCCCCTACCAACATCCTCAACTTCATGCAAGACTTCGGGCTGATCCTCTTTGTCTTCATGATCGGCCTTCAGGTAGGACCTGGCTTTTTCGAGAGCTTCCGTAAAGGTGGCGTCGAACTGAACCTGCTGTCTACGGGCATGATCCTGCTGAACATCGCCGTGATGTTCGCATGTTATTACATCTTCTTCGACACCAACGACGTCAAGAACTTACCGATGATGGTGGGAACACTGTACGGTGCCGTCACCAACACGCCTGGTTTGGGTGCTGCCAACGAAGCCTTGTCGAGTGTCTTCCCCAATGGAAACGCTCCTCAGATCGCGTCTGGCTATGCCTGCGCCTATCCTTTAGGCGTCGTCGGCATTATTGGGGCAACCATTGCAGTGAGGTATATCTGCCGCATCAACCTGAATGACGAAGAGGAACAGTTGAATGAGGCTGAGGCTGAGAACCCACACGCAAAGCCTCATACGATGCACCTGAAAGTACAGAATGCTTATATCGCAGGCCGTACGCTCCGCCAGATCTCTGCATTCCTGAACCGGGACTTCGTCTGCACCCGTATCTTCCATGACGGGAAAGTAAGTATTCCCAAGAGCAATACGACTTTCGAGTTAGGGGATGAGATCCTGATCGTCTGCGCCGAGGCCGACAAAGAGGCAATCCAGGCATTCATCGGACCGGTCATCGAGGCTCAGTGGGAATACGAGGATGAGCAACAGCCCTTGGTTTCTAAGCGTATCATCGTCACAAGGCCTTCCATGAACGGAAAAACCTTGGGCAAGATGCACTTCAACAGTGTCTATGGAGTGAATATCACCCGCATCACCCGGCAAGGCATGGACCTGTTCGCCAGTCGTGACCACCACTTCCATGTCGGCGACCGGATCATGGTCGTGGGACCGGAAGACAATGTCAACCGCGTGGCTGAACTGATGGGGAACTCAGTGAAGCGCCTGGACGCTCCTAACATTGCCACGATCTTCATCGGCATTATCATCGGAATCTTGTTTGGAAGCATTCCTATCGGCATCCCGGGCATGCCTGTGCCCTTGAAATTAGGTATTGCCGGAGGCCCGCTGATCATCGCTATCTTGATCGGGCGTTATGGCTATCGTTTCCACTTGGTCACCTACACCACGACATCCGCGAACATGATGTTGCGCGAGATCGGACTGGTTCTCTTCCTCGCCAGCGTTGGCATCAAGGCCGGCGCGGGCTTCTGGGACACTGTCGTACAGGGAGACGGACTGAAATATGTCTACACGGGCTTCCTCATCACGGTCATCCCGATCCTGATCATCGGAACCATCGCCAGGCTGAAGTTCAAGTTCAACTACTTCACCATCATGGGTATGTTAGCAGGTACCTATACCGACCCACCTGCATTGGCGTATGCCAATCAGTGCTGTTCCAAGGAAGCACCTGCCATCGGATACTCTACGGTATATCCCTTAAGCATGTTCCTAAGGATCTTTACCGCCCAACTGATTGTCCTGTTCTGCTGCGGGGCATAAACGAAGAAGGTGACTGCCGTGTGCAGTCACCTTCTTCGTTTTCTTAATGGTCCATCACCCTCAAAAAGGGAGATGACCTTTTACGTTGCGATAGATAACCTTTTACGCGCCAAAGGGTGACCTTTCAGAAGGCAGGAGATGACCTTTCACGAGGCGGGAGATGATCTTTTGCAAAACGTCCTTAGTTCGCCAACTTGAGGGTTAACTTGCCCCCATAAGAGATAATGGTCTCCACCACATAACTGCTCGGACTGTCCGGGATCCCGATCATCGTGTTGTAATGGACACCGGCAGCGTCAGTCTTAACCAAGAGGATATCATTCAGGATCCCCTGCCGTAAAAAGTCCTTTGGCACTTGGCGAGCGAAGTCCTGCTTGTGGAAGTCCCTTGAGAAGACCTTCTCTGCACCTTTGTAAAGACTGATATGGATGATATTGTCGTAATACACATTGTCAACCTCCACCCCTTCATCATTATAGGACGCCTTCACCACCTTATACGTGGTGGGGTTCACCTGTACATAACTGTGATATTTCTCGCCTTGGTAAGACACGACAGAATCCCTTTTGATCAATTGGTTTTGGTTTAACGCCTGCGGGCGCTTGGCATTGTTGTCAAAGACATACTTATCATAAGGGTTGTCGCTCAAGGTCAACTTCACGACATCCCCATTCTGGTTCTTGAACTCAAAGAGATGAGCCGCTTGCTTGACGATCGGGTACTTCACGTCATTAGCGCCATGAAGCACCAAGGTATCATTAAAGATCTGGAAATAGACAGGCTGGCTCGTACTGTCCGGATAGAAGATCGTGTCGCCTTTTGCCATAAAGGCGACATCCTCCTCGTCTTCGTTCACCCAAATACCCTGCAACATTTTCTTTGCAGCATAATCTTCCCGCGGGGCATCCTGGCGATCTCCCTGCCTATTCCTACAGCCTTCCATGACAAGGACTATGACAAACAATAGAAATAAAGTTCGTTTCATCTTCTTCATCATCCACTATCCACTATGTATTCGAGTATTCGTTTCTGACAAACAAAGGTAATACAATTCCTCGGAAATACAAAAAAAAACAAGTTTTTTTCAATTTTTTTATTCCCTTACATGATAGATAGGTCGGCA
The DNA here is from genome assembly GCA_905210845.1 of uncultured Prevotella sp. Lineage (GTDB taxonomy): Bacteria > Bacteroidota > Bacteroidia > Bacteroidales > Bacteroidaceae > Prevotella. The sequence continues at coordinate 3,968 of CAJLYG010000098.1, read as the reverse complement.
TGATCGCAAACTTTAAAGAGAAAATTTCTCCGTTTTGACTTGCTTTATTCATGGAAAAAGAGTACTTTTGCAGACGTGATTGAATTAGAAAGACATATAGAAATACTTCTCTTGAGCAATGATTGCGTGATAGTCCCTGATTTTGGGGGATTTATGGCACATCATGTCGACGCTCGCTATGACAAGGACGACCATTTGTTCTTGCCGCCTTTGCGTACGTTGGGGTTCAACCCGCAGCTGAAGATGAATGACTCTCTCCTCGCTCAATCTTATATCGAGGCTTATGACATCAGCTACCCTGAGGCCATCAAGCGCATTGAGGATGAGGTGAGGGAGCTGAAGCAGCGCCTTGAAAACGAAGGGACGTATGAGCTTAACGACTTGGGTACGATCTCGATGAACGAGGATGGGCACTATGAGTTCCAGCCTTGCGAGGCAGGTCTTCTCACACCTGAGCTCTATGGTCTGAGCTCTTTCGAGATCAATCCACTATCAACCGGTTCCACGAAAAAGGTTGGAAGCGGGGAAGCAACCTTGGCATCCAGTGCCGCGCAGGCGACAGAAAAGGTGCCGACCCTCACTGTCGAGACGAAAGAGATGGGCGCGCAGGAGAAAGAAGAGCCCACGCTGACGACGACAGTCTTTGACACGGAGGAAGAGGAGAAAGGCGGCTCTACCTTCCGGGTACACCTCTATCGGAACGTCGCCATTGCCTGCATCGCCTTATTGGTATTCCTATTGATCCCCTCTAACTTAGGCAACAGCGACGATTCCTCTTCCCTACTGAGCAAGGTAGACACAGGGATGCTCACCCGGATCTTCCCCAAGAGCGTGACGACCGGGACGACCCAGTTGGAGGCAGCACTGAAGAAGGATACCGTAAAGGAAAGTAAAAATAATTCCATTTCTCATTCAACGGAAAAGACAACGAAGGCTTCCCAGGAATTGAAAGACGAGGAAGCTCCTTATTTCTGCTTGGTATTAGCCAGTAGGGTCACGAAAAAGAACGCCGCAGCCTATGTTGACCAGTTGCGCCAAAAAGGATACCAGACGGCACGCGTCCTTCCCAGGGAGAGAGGAGCCAAGGTGATCTATGGTTCTTACAAGACGGAGAACGAAGCTTATAACGTGTTGAACAGGATGTGCGTAAAGCCTGATTTTTCAGAGGCTTGGGTAATGTGTGTTCAACCAAATCAGCAAAGACGATGAAGCGAGTAAGGTGCCCCAAGTGTGACAACTACATCATTTTCGACGAGACCCAATATGAACCGGGACAGGTGTTGGGATTCATTTGCCCGGAGTGTGGCAAGCAATTCCGCATCCGCATCAATGTATCGAAGCTTCGCAACCTGCAACGCGATGAGCATCCTGATGAGAATGCCAACCAAAACGGATTTGGTTCGATCATCGTGATTGAAAATGTTTTTCATTATAAACAAGTCATCCCTTTGCAGTTTGGAGAGAATGTTATCGGACGATACATGAAAGGTAGTGGCATCAATTGCCCGATCGAGACCAACGATCCCAGCATCGATATGACCCACTGTATGATCAACGTGAGTCGGGACAAGCACGGGAAGCTGAAATATGTTTTGCGCGATGGTCCCAGCAATACAGGTACCTTTGTGGGCGACGAACTGTTGGGCAACAAGGAAAGACGCGTGATCGAAAACGGGACCTTGTTTACGATCGGCGCCACGAGTATCATCCTCAAGACCGCTGAGGATCAGGACGATTGACAGATTCCTTTTCTTGAATGATTCCCATTCACTTCCGACCGGTAGGATCCTTTCTGACAGGAGGCAGCTACCTTGGGACCAGACACGCCGTACCTCGGAAATAAACATAAAATCTTCGGCATTTATTTTGTATTTCCCTCGGTTTACTGTATCTTTGCATCTGTTTATAAACAATAGATGCAATGATGAAACCAAGTGCGATTTTACTTCTGCATTGTCCCGATAAGCCAGGCATCATCTCGGAAGTCACAAAGTTTATTACGGACAACAAGGGAAATATCATTTATCTGGACCAGTACGTGGATCGGGAAGACGGGATGTTTTTCATGAGGATTGAATGGGAATTGGAGAATTTCCTCATCCCTCGCGACAAGATCTACGAATACATTGACACGCTGTACGCACAGAGGTACCAGATGACTTGCAACCTTTATTTCAGTGACGAGCGCCCCCGCATGGCCATTTTCGTGAGCAAGATGAGTCATTGCCTGTACGACCTCTTGGCCAGGTACAAGGCTGGGGAATGGAATGTCGACATACCCTGCATCGTCAGCAACCATGAGGACCTGCGATATGTCGCCGACCAGTTTCAGATCCCATATTATGTGTGGGCCGTGAAGAAAGACCACTCCAACAAACAGGAAGTAGAAAAGGCTGAGATGGAACTTCTCAAGAAAGAGAAGGTCACCTTCATCGTCTTGGCACGATACATGCAGATCATCAGCGACGAGATGATCAAGGCTTATCCCCATCATATCATCAATATCCACCACTCCTTCCTCCCCGCGTTCGTTGGGGCAAAGCCCTATCACCAGGCATGGGAACGCGGCGTGAAGATCATCGGTGCCACCAGCCATTACGTAACTGCGGAATTGGACGCGGGACCGATCATCGAGCAGGACGTTACGCGAATCACCCACAAGGACACTCCGGAAAGTTTGGTCCTGAAAGGAAAGGATCTGGAAAAGATCGTGCTCTCACGTGCTGTCACCAAGCATATAGAGCGTAAGATCCTGACCTACCACAACAAGACCATCATCTTTTCTTAATCCCTTTGTCAATATGGAAGTAGCCATCGTCAAATACAATGCCGGCAATATCTATTCCGTCGTGAACGCCTTACGGCGTTTAGGAATAGAGCCCACGCTGACCGACAGTGCGGAAGAACTGCAAAGGGCCGACCGTGTTCTTTTTCCCGGACAGGGAGAGGCAGGGACAACCATGCACTGTATCCGCGAACATCATTTAGACGACATCATCCGCAACCTGAAGCAACCCGTCTTGGGCATCTGCGTAGGACAGCAATTGCTTTGCCAGCACTCTGAGGAAGGAAACACGGATTGCATCGGTATCTTTCCCGTTGAGGTGAAACGGTTCTGCCCTCATCGCCATGAGGAGAAAGTACCTGCCATGGGATGGAACACCTTGGAGGATGTCAAGTCCGACCTGTTCAAGGGATTAGGTCAAGAAGAATATGTGTATTTCGTCCATAGCTTCTACGTCCCCGTCTGCGAATTCACGATTGCCACCGCCGACTATATCCTCCCCTACAGCGCTGCCCTGCACAAGGACAATTTCTACGCCACGCAATTCCACCCTGAAAAAAGTGGGAAGGTGGGTGAAAAGATCTTGCGTAACTTCTTGGAATTGAAAGGATAGCGTATGAAAATAGAACTGATACCAGCCATCGACCTGATCAACGGGCAATGCGTCCGCCTGACACAAGGCGACTACGAGCGGAAGAAAGTGTATGGCACCAGCCCTGTCGACCTTGCCAAGGAGTTCGAGGACTTAGGCTTTCAGCGCCTCCATGTCGTCGACCTGGATGGGGCGAAGTCGAAGCACGTGGTCAATATCCCTGTCTTAGAGGCCATCACGACTTCCACCCACCTGAAAGTGGACTTCGGGGGAGGCATCAAGACTGAGGAAGACATCGCCAAAGCCTTCGAGCATGGGGCTTCTCTCGTGACCGTTGGAAGCATCGCCGTGACGGATCCGGAACTGTTCATCTCCTGGCTCGACCGCTTTGGGGCTGACAAAATGATCTTAGGGGCAGACGTACGGCACGGGAAGGTTTCCATCAATGGATGGAAAGAGGACTCTTCGGAAGAGCTGCTGCCCTTCCTCAAGCAATATATCGACAAAGGCATCAAGAACGTCCTTTGCACAGAAATATCCAAGGACGGTACCCTGCAGGGACCAGCCGTCGACCTCTATGCCAAGATCATG
>CAJLYG010000097.1 GCA_905210845.1 uncultured Prevotella sp. | reverse complement strand
GAACTCCTTGCCGTAGGCAGCACCACGGCTGTCATATAGCAAATTCCGCACGGAATCACCGGAAAAGTCTTTCCATAAATAATACCCCTGAAGATTACTTGTCGCCGGCACTGTCCGAAACCATACCTCCGACGAGGCGACTCCGCCGGGACGCTGAGCTTTTGCCAAAGGGCAAAAACTGAATGATAACGCTATGACTGAGAGGAGGAAACTTATCTTCATAATTATATGTGTTTAAAAGTTTTTTCTCCCTGAGCGAACGGCTAACATCCGCTGACAGCGATAGATGCAGCAAAGATAGGGGAAATAGTAATAAGTTCCAAATTATTTGGCCAAAATTTTTAAAATTTATTGTTTTTGCCATAAAATCTGTTTTAAGTTAGTTATATGAGGACATTTTCTCCTAACTACACTTGCTCCAAAAAGTCATGTATGTTATCCAGGCCTGTTTTGATTCCCCCGATAGTCTGAGCACTTAGATTTAATTTATGACACCTATGGTAACGACCATAGCAGTTTAAACTTGCTGAACAAAATAGGTTTACTACTGTTGTAATTGATATAAATCAATTAATATGGCGTTATATTATTTTGCGTTGAAAATGCTTGTATGGCAACTGATAAGAAGCTACCTTTGCACTTACAAAACATACCAAACTATGCAGAGATACACTTATATAAAGAAGGGTGCACAATATGCATTTTGCTACATATTTACACCAATGATGTTGTTTGCTTGTGGCAATGACGAACCATTACCAAATAAGCAAATATTTCACAATGAGAATGACAGTACAATCTCTCAAAATGATACTATAAAACATAGTCAGTATAATTTTGACCTTTACGATATTCCTATTGTTGAAGAAAACTACGTACAATGTTTTCTTGGAAATGTTGTTGATTTAGAGAACTCTTCAGCACGACATATTACTTCTTTGCCAAACCCTCAATATAATAAGGTTTCGACCATGTTGTCATATGGAACAGAATTTTATGAGTATAATTATACTCCAAATCTGTTAGGAACACTGAGGATTATAAAGTCATTGAAAGAGAATGATATTGAGCAAAATGAACAATTCACCTTTTCTCAAAATCGCTTTAATACACTGAAAGAGATTCGTTTGGCGTATGGAGGGAAAGAATGCATCTCATTAGACTCCTTATGGCTACAAAACAACAGTATACAGCTTCGATATCAATCCTTTATTGTATATAGCTTGAATCAAGTAATGGCACATTTTTCCCTTGCAGATGAAACAGAGAACATTTTGTCAGTATATCCTGTTGAGAAAAATCATTATGGCTGTATTAATTCGATAACTCTGGGGAAAATATGTTATGTCATAGCAGCGATAGAAAACCATAACGATGATGAACGAATAAATACAGCTGTTTCAATAGAAAACAATGGTATTGTACGCAATGCACTGATTATCACATTTGACAACCAGTGTAGACCTATTGTTCAACAACGTTCATACTTAACAAAGGAAGATATACTTAATATTTTTAACCAACAACCCATTCGGCCTCTATATTTTAATATATATAGTATGAAGAATGGCGCAATTTGTACTTTAAAGAATACGATAAACATAAAATAATATTTATGAAACGCTTTTTAGTTGTTATTCTGCAGGCTTCAACCATGATGCTTGCATTAACTCTTGTTTTTTCATGCTCTAATCAAGAGGTCAGTCTTCAAACCATTTCAACAGAGGAAAACAATCCATATAAGTGGGATGAGTCATTTCATGTGAAAATAAAATGTTGCTTGATTATCAACTAGTTACAATGTAAAAGGTACAAAAAAAACTTTAAATGCAATTTTGAGAAAAACACTTTAATTCAAGTATATATCATCGATTTCTATTGTAAAACATTAATAGTAGAGATATAAAAATTAACTATTTCTAACTCATTCCTTGGATGCTCTATATATTGCAAAACGAGAATGAAACTAATATTTAATGGTGGTTGAAAAAGTTTATGTATTTCTTGGTGTATTCATCTCAAAGAACTATCTTTGCAAAGTAGTATTTAAAAAACATACATTTTATGAACTTTATCGACAGGAAGAAGGAATTAGACCGCTTGGAAATAGCTGTAAAGGGTTGCAAAGGCAAGTTACTGGTTGTCTATGGGCGCAGACGTTTGGGTAAGTCCAGACTGATAAAGAAAATTCTAAAAGAAGGAGATGTTTATTATGAGGCAACTAAAAGCGAATCCTCCACACAGAGGATTGGCCTTGCTGCTTCTGTCGCTCTGTCATACAATGATTTCGATAAACCTACATACTCCACGTGGGATTCACTTTTACGCGCTTTCAATAATCAATGCAAGGAAGGGGCAACGCTAATGCTTGATGAATTCCCTTATCTTGTAGAAAGAGACTCATCGCTGCCGTCTGTCATTCAAAATATTGTGGACAGTGGAGCCATGCGATACAATCTCCTGATATGTGGCTCTTCACAGCGTATGATGCAAAAGATTGTCCTCGATGGTTCGGAGCCGCTCTATGGCCGTGCGTCAGAGAAAATGAATCTCCGTCCTATACGTGCCCAATACTGGTGGCATGCACTTAATCTTACTGCAAAACAGGTGATTGAAGAATACAGTGTCTGGGGTGGCGTTCCACGTTACTGGGTTCTTCGTGAGCAATACAGTTCTCTTGACGATGCCTTGGAAAATCTTATTCTTGATGAGCATGGGGCACTTGCAGAAGAGCCTGAGGCTCTGTTTCTTGACGATACGAATGTCATCGCTCCTTATATATCAATAATGACAGCAATAGGCCAGGGTAACGCAAAGTTTTCTCGTATTGCTGATGTTGTCGGACATAAAGTGTCAGAACTGGCACCTGTGATGAAAAATCTTATAGCCATGCATTATGTCCGCAAGGAAGTGCCATTCGGAGAGGATGCAGAGAAGTCTAAGAAGACGTTGTATGTGATAGACGATCCTTTCCTTGACTTCTACTATAGGTTCGTTGTTCCTGCCAGACCATTACTTTCAATAGACAGAACTGATGTCGTTCTGAAAAATATTCACAACCACATGGCCGAGTATGTGGGACATATTTGGGAACGTATGTGTCAGATTGCTGTCTCCGGTAACAATATATTTGGTCACACCTGGAATGTTGCAGCCCACTGGTGGGGAAAAGTGCCTTTATTCAAGGATGGGAAGAAAACTCCGGTTGGCAACCGTGAGCTGGAGTTCGATGTCGTTGCAGAGTCAATGGACGATCAGGACACTATACTTGTCGGTGAGTGTAAGTGGAAATCTGCGGACCATGCCGAGCGCCTCCTGGCTCAATTGCAAGAGAAAGTCAAATATGCTCCGTTTGCGAAAGGCAAGAAAATAGTTTACGTTCTGTTTCTCCGTGAGCAACCGCTTTCAACAGCCGATTGTGAGATGATGTTTCCTGAAGATGTTCTCAACAATTTGCCAAAGTAATTACTATTCTTCCACCGAAATGGCTATTCGCCATCGTAATGTCCATCTTCATCTTTAATACAAGTAGGACCGCAGTCCATACAGTCATACTGCGTGCAGTTTGGAAATCTTGACATCATCTATATTGAAGAAAAGAAGAACCTCCCCTCATCGTAGCCTATGATGTAGTTTCCACTTTCACTAACGGCAATAGATGTGATTTTACGGCGAGTTGTCAGGATCTTATAAACAGTGCCATCCCAGCGCAATACAACGATTTGTCCAGCAAAAGAATGCCGCCTTTGGTTATGTTTGGCTTGCTGTTCGGTCATGCCCCAATATAAGCAATATATATACTTGTCATTGGCAGTGATTGCCTTGAAATGGATGGGGTTGGACTCCCAAACATCACCTTCTTTTAGGGTCTTGGGGTTGAAAGTGTTTCTACCTTTTCTAAATTTAAAAGACGTGCCATCTGTAAGGTTATAGAATTGAATGGCAGGAAACAATTGATAAGCAAACACTGCCACATTGTTTTTGTGATTGTAGGCTAACGATCCATAGTTGGCAAGCCATGAAGGATACCTCGAATCATAAATGATTTTGCTCACTTCTTCTATTTTCCCTACACCATCAGTAGACGGTATCGATCGAAGAATAGCTTGAAAGCCGTTCTTTTCTTGTCTGCCAACAAAGATATACTGCCCAAGAGAGTCCACAAAGGGGTATTTTGCTTCCATTACAAGGCGGTAAGGACATATAGATTTCGGCGAGATGATAGATTGACCATTTCGTTTTAGTGTGTCTCCACTTATTGCATACAAATAAGGATTATCGCGCTCATAAGCAAACATGTTTCCTTCAAGATCCCAAAAAGTGACAGGCACGTTGAACACGTGTGTTCCATTTTTGCGTTTGAAAAACTCCTTTTTAAAGGACATGGCACCCTTTCCCCAATCAATGGCAAAACATTTCAGAAGTTGATCTCCAAAGCTACCAGGATACTCATAGGTTATATACAACTTGTTGTTGCCTACAATCTTCATATCTTGAATATTCTTGATATTCAGCACAGAGTCACAACTGAGTGGTTTCCAAGATATCGGTTGATATGTATATTTGTTGGTTGCTTGCATCCATGTGTAAGTCGAAATGAAGGTACACAGGAAAATGATGATGCGGTATTTCATAATGATTGTTGAAAAATTATATTATCGTTGGAGGATATTTTGAGAGCAACAACGCATTTCGCATATTACTCTAACTCTATGGGTTCGAATGCTTGCTGTTCGCTATTGTGAGATGGCACGCCAAAACTTCCGTCGCTCCTTCTAACCATCATTTTAGTTCCTACGGATTGAAGAAAAGACATCGGAGATGTCATCATTTTGCGTATGATTTGTTTAGCCTTAGTCGCAGAACAAGTCTGTTCATTTTCATACGTGTAAGCATAAATGGGTTTCTGTACAAATTCAACCTTGTTTAAATCCCAAACGAAAAGTCCGTTCTCATCCTCTATTCTCATTATCAAGCCAGGAAGACCATAAAATTTGTACGGTCCGTATGGCACTGCCACCTCTGTTGTGTACCATGCGGTGTAATTTCTTCCTGCGAAGAAAAGCTTTGCTTTGTTGCAGTGATGAGATGCAATCATGGTGTCAGCATCAATGAACTGCCAATCATATGTCTTTGTAATAGTGGAGTAGCACAAGACGCCAGCATTTAGCATGAGTCTATACTTCTCTGAAACACTACGTGTGTTGATGTCGGTAGTCATCTCGCATGGATAAGTTTGGCTTGGAATGTTTTGGCTCTGGAGCCCTTTCTTCATTCGCTCAGTGGCGAGTGAATCATAGTGGAATACAATATAGCTAAAGTCTTTGATATATTTTCTACCTATCTGTACTTTACGTATGTCTTCTGAATATGCGGTATTTCGGTTGAACCGAAATTTAAATGAATATACGCACTCCACCTCGGTTGTATCTATACACTTTTTTTGTTCTAATGTTTGCGGTGCCGGAGGCAACTGAGCGTATGCACAATTGTATATTATGCATATCAGAATAAGCATTACTATCTTTCTCATAGCCTGTGCGGAAACCGTAACTTCGTCAAGGAAGCATCCACAGACGTTGTCACCAGAAAGGGATTTTTGTTCCCTTTCGCTCAAGGCACTTTGTGCCAAGACTCGAAAAATCGGTTTTTCCATAACTTTCTGTTTTTGAACTTAATAAATATATAAAAAGCACCGAGGTACTTGTTCACAATATCCTGTATCTCACCTTTAGCAATACACTTCTTGGACGAATCCTATAGATAGTAGTGTTTTCTTGCAATTCTGTAGAGAAAGAGTTTATATATTGTTTTTGGTTCCAAAGATTATCTACCACGAATGTAAAATTCCACCGCTTTATGGCATAGCTTGCTTCAGCATTTGAAAGTATGAACGATTTGTCTTTTTCGTTTCGATTGTTGTAATAGTAAGCGAAATTCATATTCAAGCTTAAGGCTTTAGTTATGATGAAATTGAATGCAAGTTTCGACTTAAAGGTATTTTGTGTTGGGACTGACGAACCCAATTTCATTCTCGATTTGATGATATACCAACTATTTGAATAGTCGATAGCCATCCAATGTAGAGGCATAGCGTAGAGCGACATACTGAGATTGGAAGAGTTCGACAAATATCTTACTATCTGGTCCTGAATGAGCAGTGGGCTGTCTAAATGTTTGTAAGTGGCGTTGACACTCAATTTTGTCTTGGCCCAGTCCCAACCTTTGCTGCTACGAAGAGACACGGTGTAGCTGTCAGCAGCTTCATTCGTAGGTCTACTGATAATAATTTCTTTTTCGTCTTGATAGCTTGCTCCATAAAGGACATTGGGGCTATAGTGGGTAAATCCCATATCTACACCAGCAAACCACATTGACAATATGTTTCTATAATCATAGGATAAACTGGTGGCAAACACGTTTGCTTGATATAAATCATGACTTTGATAGATAGAAAGTTGCCTATAGCTTGTCAAAATGTAGTTATCATACAAATTTTCGATTGCTGGGCTGGAGTACGCTAAACTGCTTTTCAGCCTTAATTCATGATGGCTATTGATGGTGTGTCTAATCGAAAGATGTGGCTCGACGACAAAGCGATGCTTGTCTGTTGTTAAATCTACTTGATTGTTTTTAAGGTCGTATAGCCGATAGGCACCTGCTAAGAGCAGTTCACAATATGTTCTGTTTAATTTATAAAAGGCTGTAATACCGACACCTGCATCGATGGTATTTAGTGCCAAATCATTATTATATGTTTGTAGAACACTCGTTAGCTTGTCCTTTGAGAAATTAAGATGAGCGGTAGGATGGATTGATAGTTTACCCAGTACGATTGCCGACAACAAATCTAATCTGTTTTCTGTTGACAAATTAGAGCGCACAACATCTTGAAAAATATCCCCGCCATTCACGACTTCAGGAAATAGATTTGTAGATGCAAATAAGTTATGTGGCCTCCTCTCAAAATTAATTTTGGAGTAGATATCCACGCCATGATTGCCAGCCGTCCGGTTGGTAAAGTGCAGAGCATTATTCAAGTATAAATTCTTCATATTGCTCTTTTGACTGATATATTCAGCCATTTGAGTACTGCTGCTTCCGTCTTGATGTATAAATTCTGCCTTTATTTGGTCTTTCAAATAACGGCTTTTAGAATTTAGCATATAGGTGAAAGTTCCATACCCAACAGTTTGATGAGTCAGCGAGTTTGTCTTTTGCTGTACTAAGTTGGATGTGCCATCAGGCAGATATGTTACCGATTTATAGTCTGTTGAGCGCTCGTCCCGATCATTTAATAGTGAAAAATTAAAGCCCAATTCGCCTTCACTTCCGATGCGACTCACATAGTTAACGGTGCCCGCATGGGATTTATTGAAGAAGTAATGCCGTTTGCCTATGTTGGGTGTACTTGCCGTTTCGATTTCCGACAGTGTCGATGTTTTGTATCTTATGCCGTCATCGTCAAAGGAGCGTAGTTCATTCTCTAAATCATTGCCGTCATTATTACCTTTGTAAGTAGCCAAAAGTTGACTGTTGCGTTTGAAATAAGTAGCTATCAGCTCATTATCCCACAGGCTCTTGTTGTCATATCCCAGGCCTAATGTGGCAATGAGGTTAAAAATTCCCTTGACACCGTTCTTTAGTTTTAAATTAATGGATGCTCTTTCTTCAGGCTTTAAATCTTTGAGAGCCTTTATATCCTGATGGTTCTCCAAAACCTAAACTGTGCTTATGCTGTTTGGATCAATATTATTTGTTGCGATACCATACTTTCCTTTCATCAAATCCAACCCCTCAATATAGAAATTCTTAATAGGCAGACCTTTATAAGAAATCTGTCCTATGTCTGAGACAGTTATTCCTGGCAAGCGTTTTAGAACTTGACCTATCGATAAATCATTTTGTTGTTGGAAAGCTGACACTCGGTAGTTGATCGTGTCACCTTGCAAGTATATCTTCGGTGCTTTTATTACGACATCTTTCAACTGCTGAACCCTCTCTCCGGCTATGATGTCTATGTGTTGCGAAACATTTTTACATTTAATCGAATAGGCCTCTATGCTGATGCCTGTTGCATGCAACTCTACGGAGTCTTCCTGTACGCCCTGTAGCCTAATATTGTATTCTCCTCTTGAATTACATTGAGTTGAGGCCAATATTCTGTTTGGTTGTCTTAATTTTGTAACGTAAACGCTTGCATGTGGAACGAAATCTCCTCTTTCAGTCTTAACAACTCCATCTATTAGAGTCATCTGAATTTGTCCATTTATCTCAACAGGGATAAATAGGACAAGCATCACTATGATCGCGAGAAATGTTCTCATAATTTATGTGGACGGTTGCAAATGTAAAAAAAAATGCAGAAAAGCAAGGACATTACGGTTAAATAATACTAAAATCCTGCATTTCCCATCTCATATGACTGACATTCCATCTCAAAGGACATGTACTGCCCGTTGGTCACAGACTCCGTGTGGCGGCACTTGATGAGCTCTGCTTTCTTCATCATAGAACAGTTGTACTCCTGCTGGAAGTGCTCCGCGGGGGTGGCATAGATGTAGATGCCAAGATACTCGCACCGTGTCATCCGACCCATTCGGGGAGGGGGTGGCAGGGTAATAGCCAAGGTCAAGCGAGACCTTTTCCTTTGCCAGCTTGCGCTGATGCACTGTTACTGCAGTACAAAGGTTTATAATGTTATTTCCTTTTTTGGTATTTCAATTTAATGGTACAAAAATGTGCTGTCGCAACTTCAGCAATATTCTAATAAAAACGTGTTGATTACAAATTGCAAATTATGGATGTTTATCAATTTCGTGATACGGTTTAACATCTTTTACCAGGAAATTGTATACGAAAAAGTTGTCTAATATTGAAACTTTCCCTACCTTTGCGGTATGGAAAGAAAGATAGTTACGTATGGTGGCTATTTTGAAGCTTTCATGGAAATGCTGACGGACAAAGCACAGGAGAAAATTCAGTATGGACTACTTCTCTTGAAGACCCAAGATCGGTTGCCCAAGAAGTTCGTGAAACTGATGAGGGAAGGCATCTATGAGTTGAGAACGGAATTCAACAGCAATATATTTCGTGTTTTTTTCATCTTCGACGAAGGTAAGATTGTGGTTCTTTTCAACGGTTTCCAAAAGAAGACTCAGAAAACGCCAAATACAGAAATAGAAAAGGCAATTAAAATAAAGGAGGCATACTATGCAGACAAACAATCACAAAATCGTTGATTACGATTTGGTTCTTGATAAGAAATTCGGGAAAGAGGGTACTCCAGAGCGAGCATTGGCAGAAGAGAAAGCATACTCTTTCTACTCGGGTCAGATACTCCACGACGCACGGAAAGAAGCCAATATGACTCAGGCTGAACTTGCCGAGCGCACTAATACAACCAAGTCGTATATTTCAAAAATCGAAAATGGTATCATCACGCCCAGTGTCGGTGCCTTTTATAGGATTATTAATGCCCTTGGCATGAGAGTAGAAATAGTGAAACCTGTGTATTGAACGACCTTTTCGTATATTACTCCTTCAACGTATTTTCGCCGTTCTCCTAACTTTTCGCCATGTCCTTGAGAATGCCCGTCATCTTCTGACGGAAGTCATCGGGCTAAGCACGATGACTTTCTGCCCGTACCACAACAGCTCCTACTTGAAGTCGCGAGTGGGACTGACAAAGATCTCATAGCCAATATAGGATCTATCGGCTACGTCACTTATTTGGGTCTACCTACCTGCAGCCGACGCCTCCGTGATGTAGTTGTACTCTGGGTAGAAGGCACGGGTACGCATCCTACGTGCATTTGCGATTATTTACATTTCGTAAGGTTGGAAAATAATTTTCCGATGCCAGGGATCAAAGGATATGGCAGCTTTATGGAATATTTTCTCACCGACTGATCCGTCACCCAATGGGTCATCAATGATTAGAGCATCCTTTACATTAAACGACTCGATAGCAAAGTCGCACTTGTAAGCCCTAACCCTTCTTCTGCTGATTGCCGTATCGTTTGCCGCAGCGAAATCATCAATACTGCCATCAAAAACCTTACATGCCTTGAAGTCTTTGTCGCCCTTCTCCCACTTGTTTAAGAGGCTTGTTCGGAAAGCACAGAACTTTGCTGCACCGGAATCAAGCGGAAGTCTTGCCCGATGTTTCTTGCCTATCCTCACCATAAAGGTAGGGAGCGATTCGCATTTCTTGTAGCTCACCTTAATTCCATTTGTCAGCTCAGCCCACCGATGGTCATTGGATACAATCATGATGCCTTTTTGCAGGTCAACCTTTACGAAATAGTTCAGTCCCCTCCTTATAAGTGGGCAGAATCCCATCAATCCGTCGCCCGTGTCTAACAATGCTTTACGCAACGAGCTGTCATTTGGAAGGGGCTTATATGAAGCAATGAGAGAATCGCATTGGGAGCCGAATTCTGCAAGTACTAAGCCTGATTCCACCTCCTCGGTATGATTTTTTGCATCCACAGCATCATCAATCCATTTTGTCACAAAAGGCTTTTTGTCGCCCCATAGAAAAATTTCACTTGCACCGGTGTCAAATACTAAATGCTTGAGCTCATGATTTATCGTTACTGGCATCAATATATGTCCTTTGTGTTCAACTATGGGTATAGTATCTGTAAAAACATGTTGGTCATTGGCCTTTACGAAAGAAACTTCTAAGGCAAAAACAGCAAGGAGCAAAAGAGTCTTGCAGTTTGCAAGCCAAACAAACGAACGCTTATTTATTTTCATCATTCAAAAGATATATTTAAAATCTATTGTACATAACGACATGCTCGACCATATATTGTTTCTTGATGTTTCCTTACCTAAACAATTTTATACTTCACAGCGTTTTTTTGCAAATAGGTTGACAGGTTGTCAAAGCCCAGTGTTTATCGGGCTTGCAACCTGTTTTGAGGTTGTCAA
>CAJLYG010000096.1 GCA_905210845.1 uncultured Prevotella sp. | reverse complement strand
ATAATAACCAGCCACAGCCTCCGGGTTCTCATGGTTCGGCATAGAGTTGAGCAAGTATCCTAAGTTGTGTGCCTCAGCAGACAGGCTCAGGCGCTTGCACCCAATCTTGTTCAGGAGACTGGAGTCGAAGGCATAGCTCAAGGACAGGTCACGGAAGGCGATGTAGTTCAAGGTAACGAACCAGTCGTCGTTCAGGACACCATTGCCCCAGTTGTTGATCCAGTATTTCCATGCACCTGCATGGGTCGGCTCGATGTGCCCAGCGTCATAAAGCTCCTGATAGGTCTCACCTGAAGTGTACTTACCAGTGCCCACGGTGTAGACTGTTCCATCGGGCTGGTTGATCTTAGTGCCGGAAAGGATGATACCATTGGGGATCACGCCATCATTATAGGTCACGCCGTCAAAGCCTGAAGTATAGGTAATGCCACCGTGCTTGGTGCCACGGCCCTCAAGAGAGGTCTTGGTATAGCCGTATGCAGTACCGTAACGGGAGCTGAAAGAAGCCACCTTGCCACCGAAGCGGGCATCGAAGCTGGCACTCAAGGTCCAACGCTTGTAGCGCAGGGTCGTGTTGACAGAGCCCAGGAAGTCAGGCGTGGAATTGCCTACGACCTCTACGGTACCGTTACGACGTTCATAAGCACTGCGGTAGCTATTTGCATAGCCGAGGACATTCAAGCCAGAGGCCTCGTCCACCAATGGCGCAGAGTCTGACATCAGCATACCATAGGTACCACCCACCTTGGCAACAGAGCCGATACGATAGTTACCATAATTGGTATAACCATTCAAGGTGATATAGTCGGCGGTCAGGTCTGACAAAGATACAATCTTAGACTTGTTCTTCGTATAGGTGAAATTGAGATCCCACTGCCAGTCTTTCGTAGCGATCGGTGTAGTGTTCAACGCAAGCTCAACACCGGAGTTCTGGATGTTTCCGGCATTGATCAGCGCACTGCTATAACCGGATACGGAAGGAATGGACACGGTCATGATCTGGTCGACGGTGTTCTCCTTGTAGTAAGTGAAGTCAAGCCCGATCCGGTTGTTCAGGAAACGGATGTCTGTACCTACTTCCCAAGACTTCTTGCGCTCAGGTTTCAGGTCCTGACTGTAGGTCGTTGAGGACAGGGTCGTCGCATAAGCCTTGCCAAATTTGTTGGTATAGCTCTCCAAGCCATAAGCCGTATTGATGGAACAGGCATCCGTGTCATTACCTACCTGTGCATAAGAAGCACGTACTTTCCAGAAGCTCAACCAGGTAGGCAGTTGTTTGCGGAACGTACTGGTTACCAACCAAGATGCGCTGATAGAAGGATAGAAGTATGAATAGGTTCCATGGCCATCAGAGTAAACCAAGGAAGAAGACCAGTCGTTACGTCCGGTCAGATCGAGGTAAACCTGGTCTTTCCAGCTCAGGCTTGCCTGCGCGGCAACCGACTGGATCGTCTTCGTGTCAGATACCCTTGCTGAAGAACTATAGCCATCAGAACCGTTAGCCAAGAAATACTGGTTAGGAACGATGAAATCGCCCTTCGTGCCTGAGCTCATGGCCGACCGATAGGAATTGTACAGCTCATAGCGTACAAAGCCATTCAAGTGCCAATCCTCGCCGAACTGCTTGTCAAACATCAAGTTCGTATTGAGGTTGGTCTGCTCCTTACGCCACTGGCTGGTGCCATAGTAACCACCTTGGTTGTAATAACCAGATCCTGGATTCTTTTGCTCAGTCTGCACGAAATAGTAGTTGTAATTAGCTTCGGTGACCCATTTCAACCATGGCGTGAGCGACCAGGTAGCCTTCAGGTCGGGACGGAACACGGTTTCCTTCTGGTAGTATTCATCCTCCCAGATCGACCACCATATATTACGTCCGATCACATATCCCCATTCATCACCGTATTGGGTCTGGGCCAGACCACCATGTGAGCCCTTGTACTTATCGCGGTAATACTTCGCGTCATACATACGATCCCATGTGCCATCTACGAAACTTGCACCAATGTTCGGCTGAGCGTTACGGGGCTTTGAGTTCGCATAGGTCATGCTTGCCTCTACCTCGAAGTTGTCTGTCAGCTTGTGGCTTGCCTTGGCAAGGAAGCTCAGACGACGGAAGTCGTTGTTAGGCAACGTACCGTTGTTGTAACGATAAGAAAGAGAGGTATAGAAGTTGGTACGGTTGTTTCCTCCGGACACAGCAACGTTCGTGTTGGTAGAGAAACCCGTGTCATACGCATCCTTGAAATTATTCTTGTAAGCCTTGGCATCATAGAGCTTGCCGTCATAGAGCTCGATCTTCCCGTCCTTTGCGTTCTTCCGCAAATACTCGAAGGAAGGACCCCATGCTGTACCCATTTCTCCATAGTTGCTCAATACCTTATAAGAAGCATAGCCTTGGTCGTTGGTCCAATAGATATCGTTCACGTTGAACGGGCTGTTGGGTGAAGAGCAATACCAGAAGCTCTCTGCAAATTCATTCTGAAGGTCAGGCTGGCTGGTCACCTTGTCGAATCCAATGGTCTGGCTGAAGTCTACACCTAATCCTTTCTTGCCCTTACCACTCTTGGTGGTGATCACGACGGCACCGTTCAAACCACGGGAGCCGTACAAAGCAGTAGCGGCGGCGCCCTTCAGGACTGACACGGTCTCGAAGTCATCCGGGTTCAAGTTCTTCAACTCATTACCGTAGTTCTGCGCACCAGAAGCCCAGTCGGCATCGTTCTCCACGATACCATTATCGAGGATAACACCATCAACGACGTAAATAGGCTGGTTGTTCTTGTTCAGGGTAGAAGCACCACGAATCAAGATCTTGGAAGCACCAAACATACCACCATCAGAAGAGGTAACCTCGACACCTGCGACCTTACCTTGCAAAGCCTGCACCGGGTTGATCAGGTTTGCATCGAGCTCATCGCCCTTCAATTCTGTCATGGCATAACCCAATGCCTTGGTTTCGCGCTTCATACCTAAGGCGGTTACCACAACCTCGTTCAGCTCGGTGGAGTTCTCCTTGAACTTTACGTCGATTCGCGTGCGGTTGTTCACTTGCACCTTCTTCGTATCGAAGCCAATATACGAAAAGGTCAATGTGGCATTGGGAGCACATTTCAACGTGTACTCGCCGTCAATGTTGGTAACAACACCAGTGTTGGCACCTTCTACCTTCACAGTGGCTCCGATGACCGGTTCGCCCTTTGTATCGGTAACAGTACCCCTGACTGTGATGTCCTGCCCGAACATCGCTACAGTCACAAACAACAAAAAAGTTGTCAGTAGTCCTCGCATAGAGGACAGTAAAGCATTCTTTCCTTAGCTCATTGTACTTTACTTTTAAGGATGAATAATTGTTAACATATATTTACTCGCTCAATATTCATATATAGTGAAACACATGCAGGCATCAAGACATTTACTTGATCATAGTGAACAATGGCTTTTAAAATTATCTATATCTCATCAATATAAACTGTATCACCATACAATAAAATCCCAACCTTGCGACAGTGTATCTATAATCGTTGGTGCAAATTTAATCATTTTTTCACAGAATGCAATAAAATATTAAAAAATTAATAAACTTTAAGCAAAGGATCCTAATAAAAAAATGAGGAAGGCGCACCGCAAATAGCATGCGATGCGCCTTGTTCATAGAAGATTCGGAGCCAGTTTACTTCGCCCAGAATAGTTTGGTAGAGAGTCCATCTGCTTGTACAGCACAAGCTGCCTTGTAGTTAGCGGCATTGTTGGCTGCTTCTGTGCTTGGATACTTAATGCGGTTAGGCAAGGTCTTCACACTCTGTGCCTGCTCATCCTCAGGATAGGTCAGGGCAGGATAACCGGTACGGCGGATATCCGTCCATGCCTGGGTAGGCTGGATGACACCGAAGTGAGTCCATTTTGCCGTCATGATGGCTTCCAACTTATTAGTATAGGTCGCCCAAAGCTTCTCTGCATATTCCGTAACAGCATCATCCCCGGGATAAGTGCCACGATATCCGTGGCTATCCGTGCTGACATTGTTCAGGCGATAGTAGAACTTGGTCGACTCAATCATGCCTGCCACGAAGGCTGCCTCGGCATTGCCAGAAGCATAACCCTGCTGATAGCACTCTGCTTTCAGGAAGTTAACCTCAGCTGCGGTGATCACCGGACTGATAAACTTAATATTGCCTGCAAAGGTTACGGAGTCGAGGGATGCATAATACCTATCGCCCCAAGTTCCATCACCGAAGCCATTGTAAGAACTTCCATGCTGTGTTTGGAAAGCATTGGTCTCCGAACGATTGGTACCAATGTACTTGCCCTCTGCGTTCGGCGTGTAAAGGACAGCCAACCTGGGGTCGTTCTCACCTGATACCCTTGTCATAGCATCGATCATAGGCTGAGAAGCGACGTTGTTGATATCCTTGAAGGAGGTACCAAAGTCATCAGAATTCACCCAAGCCTTGTCATCATCTGGATAGACTTCGATGTTATTCGAGTCAGAGGTAATCAGCTCTCTGCCTAAGCATTCCTGGATGGCAACCTTCGCGGTGGATACCAAGTCACCCTGTGCAGCCACGTGGACAGCCAAGCGGAGACGGAGAGAGTTGGCGTATGCCAACCATTTATTCACGTCCCCTCCACAGAGGAAGTCCTGCTGGGACATGCCCGACTTGGTGATCGCACTCATATTGCTGCCCAAGGAAGAGATCTCCGTATAGAGTTCGCCTAAGCGGGAGAGCATGTTCTTGTATAATTCCACGTCATCATCGTAAGCAGGACGGGAACCGGCAACGTCACCCGTGATACCTAAGTAACCGGCTGCGCTGTAAGGAATGTCACCAAAGAGATCCACCATCTGGGAAAGATGGTCGATGACGAACACTTCTGAAAGATCGACGAACAACTTATCGTTTGCCTGGTCTTTCGCACTCTCGTTGTCATATTGATTCTGGAGCTGTCGGAACTGTGCCAGGACATTATAGAAGTTATTCCAACGATCGGCAGTGTAGCCCTCATTATAGTAGTACACGCTACCTGAATTGTTCTTGTATCCTACCGTCTGTGCATATTTAGCGAAAATGTTGTCCCATGTATACATACGCCAGTAAGCATTGTAGGTATAGCTCCTGCCTGAATAAACGACACCCGTGAACAATTTCGGGCACGTAACCGTCGTGGTCTTGCTCGGGTCATTGTAGAGTGCGGTGTAATCGCTGTCCGAACATGCGGTGAACGTAGACATCGCAACGAAGCCCAGTAGGAAAGCATATAATTTATTGATTTTCATTTCGATTTCATTTTAAAGATTTGACTCTAACCATTTAGAAACTTGCGCGCAAGGAAATACCGAAAGAGCGGGTCGTAGCTGTGGAACCACCGATATAGCTCTGTTCTGTCCAGCTAGTTGCATCCGTAGCCTCAGCATCGAAGATCGGCAGATTCTTGTAGATATAGAACGGGTTGCGGGCAAAAACGGAAACCTGCAGCTTCTGGCAAGCAAACTTCTCTGTAATAAACTTCGGGAAGTTATAACCTAAGACGATCTCACGTACTTTTACGTAGCTGTTGTTGAACATAGAGTGAGAATAATAGGTAGGAGCATCCGTACCCCAGTTGTAAGACCAGTTGTACCAGCGGTCAGCAGAGATCATGATATCATTCTTGGTACCATCTTCCTTCACGCCCGGCAGGATCATACCATCGTCGTACAGCACCTTGCCTGCAGGAGCAGAAGAAGCCGGAACAATGCCATTGCCCACGCTGCTGTCAATGTAATAGGTCTGACCACCATGAGCTGCATCACGATATTTCATGCTTTCCTTGATGGCACCACGACCCATCATATACTCGTAAGGGATATTGAAGATCATGCCACCATGACGGAAGTCAAGAGATACATCTAAGTAAACGTTCTTATAGGTAACGGTCATGCCAGCGCCACCCGTCCACTTCGGCATGGCATTGCCGACCTTCACGGGCTCGGAAGTCAACTTATACCATCCTGTTGAAGAGTCAACGATAGGATTGCCGTTCTTGTCAGTCTGCGGTGCGTATGCATAGAAGTCACCGATAGAGCTACCAACCGTAGAATAGAGGTAAGCGGCACCATTGTCCCACTTCTGGTGCTGGAGGCGATCCACGCCCTCAGCCAATTTGATCACGCGGTTCCAGTTCCATGAGATATTGCCTCTCAGGTCAAGACGGAAGTCCTTGGTCTCCAATGGAGTGCCATACATAGAGAACTCAACACCCTTGTTTCTAAACTGACCGATATTCATCAGGATAGCCGTGGCACCAGTAGAGGCTGCCATGGTCGTGCTCAGGATCTGGTCCTTGACATCCTTGGTATAGTAAGCGAGGTCGAAGCCCAAGCGGTTCTTCAGGAACTTACCTTCCAAACCAAACTCCCATTCATAAGTCTTCTCCGGCTTGATCTTGTTGTTACCCACCGTTGTCGGCTGGATATTGTAAACATAGCCGGATGCTGTTGACTGATTGAAGGCCAAGGTAGCCTCATAGATAGCTGGAGCCAAACCTACGATACCATAGGATGCACGCACCTTGGCAAAGTCCATCCATGACGGTTTCTTGTCCTTCAGCAATTCAGAAATAACGATACTGCCGCTGACAGAAGGATACCAATAGGAGTTGTTGTCCTTGTACAAGGTAGAGATCTTCTCATTACGGATCGTTCCTTCCAAGTATGCCCAGTTGTCCCAGGACAGAGAAAGGTCGCCGAAATATGCAGTCTTTAACATCTGAAGCTCAGCCTCACTGGTCTGAGGAGCCTTTGTGCTGGCAGCCAAGTTGAACCAGTTTTCAACAGAAAGGCCATTGACAGTCCATGAACTCAGGTTGTATTGTTTCTCCCGACGACCGGACCAACCTACGTATGCGTCCAAGTTCAACTTGTCGGTAAGCATCTTGTCGTACATCAACATCACGTCGCCATACACGATCTGGTAGCGCTTGTTTTGCAAGGTGTAGCTACCAGTATAACTACCGTTGGTAATCAAGGCATTGGCTGTCTCCGTATGGTTCTTGTTCTCGATCTTATTGGTCGTCAAGTCCTCAGCGACACTGGCCTTCAAGGTCAGGCCCGGGATAATCTCCCAAGATGGAGCCACCTTGGCGATCAAACGATTGTTGGATTCCAACTGCTCTTTGCCAAAGATATTCCAGAAATATTCATCGATCAAACCCGAGCGGCTACCGAAGTCCATGGCAAAACCCTCATCAGGATTGTCGATCTGGGAATCCGTATAGACACGGTTACGATAGCCTGCACTCGTCATCGTATGCTGGCGAATGTACTTGACATCATCGAAAGCACCGAACATACCGGCAAAGTTACAAAGCAAACGGTACATACGGTAAGGACGGTTCTTGACATGCTCTGCCATATAGTTGGCTGATACATCAAGCTTTAAGTTCTTCAACAGGTTATAGCTACCTGTCAAATTGAAGTTATGCTTGTCGAAATCTGAGTTGTATTGGTTCGGGATACTATTATAATAAGTATAAGAGAACCTGAAATTACCCTTCTCACCAGCATCTGTCAAGGCAATGTTATACTGCTGGTCGAAGCCAGTACGGAACACATCATTCCAAGGATTACTGCTGATCGCATTATAAGAGCGCATCGTTCCATCGTAATAGTACACTTGGCTGCCGTCATATTTCGGTCCGAAGTAGGTTGTCCCATACAAAGGAGCCTTCTGAGAGACGCCGTTCCTGTCCTTATAACTGTACCAGCCATACGCATCGGTCGTCGTACGGCTCTGTGGAGCCGGACCAGGACCGTACTCAGTCTGGTATTCAGGCATGTAAGCGACGAAGTTTCCCGTCCAGCTAGCATTGAAGTCAACGCCTAAGCCTTTCTTGTTCTTACCCGTCTTGGTCGTAATCATGACAACGCCATTGGCACCTTCAGAACCGTACTGTGCAGTAGCGGCTGCACCTTTCAGGATGGAAATGTTCTCAATATCCTCCGGGTTGATGTCGGCGAGACCATTTGAGTTCACGCGCTGATCTGTCCAATAACCAGAGTTGTTGGCCTCACCATTATGGATAGGCACACCATCCAAAACAATCAAAGGCTGGTTGGAACCCGTGATAGAAGACAATCCACGCACGTTAATGGAGATAGCACCGGCTGCGCCACCAGGAGCCGTCTTGATCGTCACGCCGGCAGCCTTACCATAGAGAGCCGTACCCAAGGAAGGAGATGCTGTCTTGGTCAACTCATCAGAAGCAATGGAACTGACTGCGTAGCCAACCTTCCGGGCATCCTTCTTGATACCCAAGGCCGTGACGACCACTTCATTCAAGTTCGTAGACTCTTCCTGAAGCACCACGTCGATCTTCGTCTTGCCAGCTACATTGATTTTCTGGGTCTGATAGCCGATGTAATTGAACTCCAAGATTGCATTACTTGGGCAAGAAATCACATACTCGCCGTCTACATTCGTGATGACGCCTGTCTTTGATCCAGCCGTTTTTACCGTGGCACCGATCACCGGTTCACCGGTTTTATCAGTTACTGAACCCTTAACGGTGACATTCTGTGCGTAGATAGCACTACACAAGAACATCAGCAACGCCGTCATACACACTCTCAATGAGAGCGTAAAAGCATTTTTTCTTTTGCTCATTGTACTTTACATTTAAGGATTGATAATTGTTAATATATATATTCACTCTTTTATCTTTTCCTCTTACCAAAACACCCAAGAAAAAGAAATGGAATAAATCCTATAAGAATGCAGGTATTGGTTAATAGTCTACCAACGGTTTAGGTTCTCTGCATCTCCTTATTTAGTTTCGTTTTAATATAGGTGTATCGATAATTGTCGCTGCAAATATAAAAAATCTTTTCTTTGCTTTGCAATTCATTGCTAAAAATTAGCCAAAAATTAATAAATTTTAAGTAATAGAATATAATGAAAGAGGAAATAGAGAACTTTAATCCATCTTATTTTATAGAGGATATCCTGTTTGCAGGACGGTCTTTTGCGTCCCACAAACAGGTATTCCCTCGTTATTGAACGACGATTTCATCGGTGAAAATCCAACCGCCGAAACTGCCGTTCAAGGCTTGGAAGCGGACATAACGCCCACGAGTGCTTCCCTTCCATCCATAATTCCGGATGGAGAAGTCTGGTTCTTTCGTGACTTGGTAGTCCTTGTCCGACAAGGTCAGGAAATGTTCGCCATCATCAGACACAGAGATGATGACCTTGGCAGGCAGGAATACTTCCGCGCCCGACGATTGCATCATGTCTGCCGAGATCTCGTGTACATCCTTCGATGCACCCAAGTCAATGGTCACATCCAGGCGCCCTTTGTCGATAAATCCTTGCCAGGCTCCATCGCCATAGGTCCAGCCTCCTCGCTTGCCATCAGTAAGGGTTGCGTCACCAGCAGCCGCATAACTCTTTGAATACGGTGCATGATAGATGACCTTGCATCCACGTGCCAAATGATCTATGAGGGTCAACGACTCTTTCCGGTTTCCCACTTCCTGGGTCAAGTCGAAGGGATGGTATCCTTTGGCTTGCAGACATCGTCCTGCCAACAACGCTCGCTCCCGGAAACGGGCATAAGTTGTCTTATGCGTGCTCCATCCTACCTCGGCAATCGCCATCGCGCGCGGCCATAACATGTATTCCGCATGCGAAGGAGTGGAAATGAATTCTGTCCAGAGATTGCCTTGCACTCCATCCACATACTGCTCCACTTTCGTCCCTTGGAAGCGCACAGGGACAGGATCGTAAGCATAGACAGTCTCCAAGGGCAAGAATCCCCCGATAGCCTTGGGCTGTGAGAAGGGCACATCCTGGTAATGGTCGAGATAACAATATTTTCCCGGTGACATCACGACATGATGCCCCAGATTGGAGGCATGGATGCCTCCCTCTTCACCCCGCCATGACATGACGGCGGCGTTCGGGGCGAGCTGTCCTTCTAAGATCTCATCCCAACCTAACAACTGGCGCCCATGGGCATTCAGGTAACGCTCTATGCGAGCTGTCAAATAGCTCTGCAACTCCTCAACAGTCTTCAGTCCCTCTTCTTGCATCCGCTTCTGGCAAAGGGGACAACTCTCCCATGCCTTCCGACTTGCCTCATCGCCCCCGATATGGATATACCGAGAGGGGAAGACCTTCATCACCTCCCGAAGGACATCTTCCAGAAAGGTAAACGTCTTCTCATTCCCCACACATAGATCGCCGCTCGTATAGGGCTTCTTAAGACAAGACAGCTCGGGATAGGCATAGCACACCTCTTCACTATGACCGGGCATCTCGATTTCAGGGATAACGATGACGTGGCGTTGGGCTGCATATTTCACGATTTCTTTCAGGTCTGCTTGCGTATAATAGCCGCCATAAGCCCCTGGGGCATCCTGACGGCAATAATGGCGGTCGTTCTTTATCCACCATTTCGTCCAGTCACTTTGCGTCCGATAGGCTGTTTCTTCCGTCAACTTGGGGTATTTCTTGATTTCCATCCTCCACCCTCCCGCATCAGTCAGGTGCAGGTGCAGGCGGTCTAACTTGAAATACGCCATCGCATCGATTTGCTTCAGGATAAAGTCCTTCGGCCAGAAATGCCGGGAACAATCAATCATCAGCCCACGATAGGTAAAGCGGGGACGATCGGAGACATGACAACTTCTCACCTTCCCATTCTCCACCATCTGCCGCAAGGTAACCATCCCATAGAAGATACCCATGGGAGTAGCACTCTCGACCGTGACCTGACGAGGAGTCACATCAAGAGTATATGCCTGCAGGTCAGCCTTCATCGGAGCCATTTTCGCATCCGCCCTCGTGCCTGTCGTGATGAGACGGATGACCTGCCCAGCAGAAGATGAGACTTGAAGGGACAGGGATTCCATAAGATATTGTTTCAAAAAACGCCCTTCCTTGCCTTTGATGGAAGATTGTTTGTCAACATC
>CAJLYG010000095.1 GCA_905210845.1 uncultured Prevotella sp. | reverse complement strand
CGCAACGCCAATGCCACACCAGATGGCGAAGGCATAGAAAGATCCTGCATACGCATAGTCTCGCTCACGTGGCTGCACAGGGGTTTGGTTCAAATAGATGACAATCGCGAGCCCCGTCATGAAGAACAGGAAAAATACCACCCAGAACTGGCGGATCCCACGCTGTCCACGGAATGCCTGCCAGAATAATCCGATGAGTCCAAGCAGCAAGGGAAGGCAATAAAAGACATTATGCCCCTTGTTCTCCTTCAGCTCATCCGGCAACTTACTTTGGTCGCCCAAACGGGCATTGTCGAAGAACGGAATGCCTGTGATCCAGTTGCCTTTCTCTAATTCCCCACTTCCTTGGAGGTCATTCTGCCTGCCGGCAAAGTTCCACATGAAGTAGCGCCAATACATGAAATTGCATTGATAGGAGAGGAAGAAGCGAATGTTCTCCCACTGGGTTGGCACCTTTACCTGCACGGTCTCCCCGCAACGGTCGTAAGTCGTCTGGTAGCCATCTACGCCTCCCATCCAACTTTCATAGTCTTTGGCATGGGATGAGTCATACATACGCGGGAATATCATATTCTGCGCATAGATGTATTTGTTCTTATGGCTGACAACGAAGTAGGAATCCTTCTCGTCCTTGGACGACTTCTCCTTCCGCTGGTAGATAGGAGCTCCTTCTGACATGTCTGGTTTGCAGATATTGCCATCCTGGATCAGCTTGACCTGGGACGTATATGCCTGTCCGTAGAATAGGGGTCGGTCTCCATATTGGTCACGGCTTAGGTAGCTGCCTAACGTGAAGATATCCTCTGGGGAGTTCTGGTCCATAGGAGGATTAGCAGAGGAACGGATGACGATCAGCGCATAGCTGGAATATCCGATCATCAGCATGAGCATGCAAAGCAGGACCGTATTCTTGACACGGGCACTGACAAGCAACTTCTTGGGGGATTTCTTGTCGACTTTCACTTGGTAATTGAGCAGGAACCACAGGATTGCCAGGATGACAATG
This sequence comes from uncultured Prevotella sp., assembly GCA_905210845.1. Taxonomy (GTDB): domain Bacteria; phylum Bacteroidota; class Bacteroidia; order Bacteroidales; family Bacteroidaceae; genus Prevotella. The sequence continues at coordinate 10,033 of CAJLYG010000095.1, read as the reverse complement.
CCGATGGCAACGCAACTCCATCCATATCCGTAGAAAGGAATGCCTAACATGCCTACGGCAAGGAGGAAGGAGATGTTCTCTCTCTTCTGGCTCTTGTCAACATAGCTCTCGTATATGGCCCAGATCACGGATGATACAAGCAGAATGATATAGATGATCTCTCCCGTGTTGAACGGGCATCCTAAGACGTTGACGAAGAAGAGCTCAAACCAGCCTCCCACCGTGATGATGCCCGGCACGACGCCGTATAGCACCCCGGCAACGACAAGGAATGAGACGAAGAGGGCAACCAGGGAACCTTTCAGCTCAACCTGCGGGAATTTGCGATAGACAAATACCAACACGATGGCAGGAATGCAGAGCAAGTTCAGCAGGTGAACGCCAATCGACAGTCCGGTCATGTAAAAGATCAGCACAAGGTAACGGTCGGAATGGGGCTCGTCCGCATGGTCCTCCCACTTCAGGATCAACCAGAACACGACAGCTGTGAAGGCCGATGAGAAGGCATAAACTTCACCTTCAACGGCACTGAACCAGAAGGTGTCGCTCCAGGTATAGATCAACGCGCCGACCAGACCAGATGCCTCAATGGCAATCAGCTTGCTTGTCGTCAAAGAATCCCAATCTTTCAAGATCAACTTGCGGGTGAGGTGGGTGATCGTCCAGAACAGGAACATGATCGTGGCGGCACTTAACAATGCACTCATCGTGTTGATCATCATGGCCACATGGGAATTGTCGCTCGCAAAGTGGGTGAACAGATTGCCGGCAAGCATGAAGAATGGCGCGCCAGGTGGATGACCGATCTCTTGCTTGAAAGCTGTTGTAATAAATTCAGGACAGTCCCAGAAACTGGCTGTCGGCTCAATGGTGGAGCAATAGGTAAATGCTGCGATGACAAATGCAAGCCATCCCAGCACATTGTCCACTAATTTGTACTGTTTCATTTATTAAAATCAATAAGTGTTATTTCGAAATATAGGTGCAAAGATAGTGCTTTCTATTGAATTTAGGAAATCGTGAAAGGAAAAATATATTAATTTAGCTCTATCTTGCGATTCACCCATACAAGATGCTTCGCCCTTTCCTTTAAGAGGGATGTGTCATGACTGACGATGATGATGGCGCAATCCTGATTGATCTCTCCTAAGATATCATACATCTCTTTCTGGAAAGCCGTGTCGATGTATGTGTTGGGTTCATCTAAGATCACTACTTGTGGCTTTGACACGATGGCTCTTCCTAATAGGACGCGTTGCAGTTGCCCTCCACTTAATGTGCCGATCGGGCGTTGCCTTAACGCCGTTAGACCAAGTCGAGATAGGGTCTCCTCTACCATCTCGTAATGCTGCTTGGTGAATTGCTGCCAAGGTCTTTTCTGCTTGTTGAGACCGGATAGCACAACTTCATAGGCGGAGATGGGAAATTGGGGGTCAATGTCATTGTACTGGGGAAGGTATCCGATGGACAGTTCCTTCACTTCTTTGCCATCCTCGTAGTACCTGACTTTCCCTGCACTGGGTTTCATCAGGCCTAAGATGATGTGCATCAAGGTCGTTTTCCCACCTCCATTGGGACCGATTACGCCTAAGAAATCATGGTCATAGATGGTCAAATGGATATTCTCCAAAACAATCTTGCTTCCATATCGGGCAGAGATATCCTCTAAGGTGATGATAGGTTGCATGTCGGTCTACTTAAGTTTTTCCGCAATTCCTACCATTTCCTTCTCCCAATCATAGCTTAAGGGATTGATCGGGACAGTTTCTGCCCCCACGCTTTTGGCTATGATCTTCGTGTTGCGGTTAGCGAATTCCTTTTGCAAGAACAATGTCCTCACTTGTCTCTTCTTTGCCATCGTGATGATTTCCTTGAGCTGGATGGGTCCAGGTTCCCTGCCTTCCTCTTCGATGGGGATTTGGTTCAGGCCATATTCCTTGGCATAGTAGGAGAGCGCGGGATGGTAGATCAGAAAGGATGTGTGCTTGTCTCTCGTGATGTTCTCCCTTACCTTGGTGTTCGTTTCCCGAATGGTCGAGATGAAATCTTCCAAGTTCTTCTTAAAGTATAGGCTGTCTTTGCTGTCTATCTCTGCAAGTGATTGATAGATATTCCTGGCGATGATGACAGCGTTGACGCAACTCATCCAGGTGTGGGGGTCTTCAATGCCATTTATCGTTCTTATCGGGATGATCCCATCCGAGGAATTGATGATGATGGTATGGGGCGCATTGGATTCGATTTTTTTCATCCAGGTACGTTCAAACCCTAACCCTCCCACCTTAATGAACAGGTCACTCTTGGCAAGTGCCATCATCTGTTGTGCAGTAGGTTCATAGGTTTCGGGATTGCTCCCGGGCTGTACCATGGTGTAGACCTCAAACTTGTCTCCTGCGATCTGGTTCGTGAAATAACGCAAAGGCTCAATCGAAACCATGATAACCCTCTTGTTGGATGCAGTAGGACTGCAAGAGGCAAGAAGAATGCTGACCAAACCGATTAAGAAAAATCTTTTCATACGCTATAAAAATAAATTTACCCCGAATACTAATAATATATATCGAATGGCTTTGCCTAAGGTGATGCTGATCAGGGAGATCATGAGGTCTGCCCGCATCAGGCCTAACACGATGGTGATGGCACTCCCTAAAAAGGGGATAAAGGCAAAGAAGCCCATCCAGGCACCATGCCCTGCCATGAATCTCTGGGCTTTATCCATCTTGTCTTTCTTGACATGTAAGTACTTCTCTATCCAGACGGTCTTCCCCAACCTGCCCACTCCATAGTTGAACATGGATCCAGCCACATTGCCTATTGTTCCATAAACCACTAAGGGAACAGGATTTAAGCCGACAGCCATTAACCCTAACATGACAGCCTCACTGCTGAAGGGCACAAAACTACCGGCTAAGAAAGCCGCAATGAGCATGCCCCAGTAGCCATAATTCATTAGAAAATCGACGAAGGCATCCATAGGTTATATGCGGTTACCAATAATGACAATAGGAGAATGACGAAGAATGCGATGTTGGTGACCTTCGTTCTCGTCAACGCTAAGAAGTGACCAATGAGTGGAGACGTACAGATGATCAGGATACGCATCAGCTCATCGTAATGCTGAGGCTGTAAGACAAGGTATGCTATGTCGCACAGACTGATGATGATGAAAATCTCATACAGCATACGGGTACGTATCTTGTCCTTATAGCTGTTCCGTAAGAAATGTATCGTACCGGTCAGCAACAAAATGAATACGTAGGCAAAGCTGACGATCTGGTGCTCAGACAAGAGACTGAAGTCGCACGCTTGCTGGAACTTTGCAATCGTCAGGAATTGCTCTAAGTGCTCTTGGTATTGCCCTTCGTACACATAATATCCACCCACAAACCAATAGGGGATGACCAAACCTAAGATGGATGCCCAGAAATTCTTGCCACTGAATGCCATGATCTTGAACTTGAGCAAGATCCATAGAATGGGCACGAAGTAGAGAATCTGGACAAACAGGAGAGAAGACAGTCCCAGACAGAGGAAAGCATAGAAGATCCAGATGGTGGCTGACTTGTCCTGATAAGCATGGAAGAACGACAATAGGAAGGCAATGAAGCAGAGTTCCGTGATTCCTCCCTCCACAGATGGGAACAATAGGTTCGTCGCACAGCACAATACCATGAACGAGCAGGATACCATCCGACTGTATATCCTGATCAGTGCATTGGAGTTGTTCAGCCCGATCATGAGGAATGTCGAGACAGCCAAGCATCCAAACTGAAGCCACCAGTGGTTTTCCACCATGCCACCAAGTATGCACACGATGGTGGCATATACTGCGGTAAGCGGCATGGCATACCTGTTTTCGGCGATTTTGTTCTGTGCTCTCTTAATGGACATGGATGTCTTTCCTCATAAATAGGATAGGGTCAGGACCGTTTAAAGGTCCTGGCCGATATCACTGCGAAAATATTTATCCTTGAATTGTATCTTTTGGGCTTCCTGGAAGCTTTTTTCCAAGGCACTTTCCTTGGTCTTCCCATAACTGCTGACGGCAATGACACGCCCGCCATTGGTGACGATGCTTCCGTTTTTCAGACTGGTGCCGCTATGGAAGACGATGCTACCCTCCACTTGGTCAAGACCGGTGATGGGATAGCCCTTCACGTATTTCTGGGGATAACCGCCACTGACTAACATCACGCAGACAGCGGATCGGTCATCAAATTCAATGGGGCGCTGGTCTAAGTCTCCTTGGACGACACCCTCGAACAGGTCGACAATATCACTCTTCAGTCGCAGCATGACAGTCTCTGTTTCTGGGTCACCCATACGGCAGTTGTATTCGATGACCATTGGATCTCCCTTCACGTTGATCAAACCGAAGAAGATAAAACCCTTGTAGTCGATATGCTCTTCTGCAAGGCCTTCCACCGTAGGACGAATAATGCGGTCTTCTACTTTCTTCATCCAGGCTTGGTCAGCGAAAGGAACCGGGGATACACTTCCCATCCCGCCAGTGTTCAATCCTGTGTCATGCTCACCAATGCGCTTATAGTCCTTCGCTTCTGGCAAGATCTTGTAGTGCTTCCCATCGGTGAGAACGAATACGGAGCACTCAATGCCACTTAGGAATTCTTCAATGACTACACTTGCTGAGGCATTGCCAAACATCCCATGTAGCATTTCCTGAAATTCTTTCTTGGCTTCTTCTAAGGTAGGTACGATTAATACGCCCTTGCCGGCGCAAAGTCCGTCAGCTTTCAACACGAAAGGTGGCTGAAGTGTTTCCAAGAACTCCAGTCCTTCGTTGATGGTCGTGCCGTTGAAGGTGTGGTATTTGGCGGTCGGGATATGATGGCGTTGCATGAATCCTTTTGCGAAATCTTTTGATCCTTCTAAGACTGCTCCCTGCTTGGAGGGGCCGATAACGGGGATATCCTTGGTACGCGCATCGTTCTTGAACTCATCATAGATCCCTTTTACCAAGGGGTCTTCTGGTCCAACGACAACCATGTCGATATGATGGTCAACGGCAAAGTCCTTGATATGGTTGAAATCATCAACGTCAATGTCAACGTTCTCGCCCACATTTGCGGTTCCTGCATTTCCTGGAGCAATGAACAACTGATCAACCTTGTTGCTCTGTGCGATCTTCCATGCCAAGGCATGTTCACGACCGCCTCCTCCTAACAGTAATATTTTCATAGTGCTTATTTTAAATAATCAAAGAAATATTGTGAGATTTTCTCATGCAGATGAGTGCTCTGATGACCTCGCATGTTGTGCGGTTCACCGGGATAAACGAAGAAGTCTGGCTGCGTTCCTGCCTGGATGCAAGCGGATAGGAATGACAGGCAGTGCTGGGGGACGACGGTCTTGTCATTGTATCCGGTGATAATTAATAACTTGCCTTTTAGGTCCTTCGCCTTATGCAACAATGAGGTCTTCTCATATCCTTCAGGGTTGGCTTGTGGCGTATCCATGTAACGCTCACCGTACATGACCTCATACCACTTCCAGTCGATGACAGGTCCACCTGCGACTCCAACTTTAAACACATCTGGATAGTTTGTCATCAGCGAAATGGTCATGAACCCTCCAAAGCTCCATCCATGAACGCCGATCTTGTTTGAATCAACGTAAGGGAGTGATTTTAAGTATTCGACTCCTTTCATCTGGTCTTTCATCTCCGTCTGTCCTAACTGCCGGAATGTTGCCTGCTCAAAGGCTTTCCCTCGGTTCTCAGAACCTCTGTTATCGAGGATGAACAGTAAATAGCCTTTCTGTGCCATGTAGGTTTCCCATCCTCTGCTGCTGTAGTGCCAACGTGCGTCAACATTGTGGGCATGGGGTCCCCCATAAACATATACGATAGTAGGATATTTCTTGGTAGGGTCAAAGTTGACTGGCTTCACCATCCGATAGTACAGGTCGGTGACGCCGTCTGCTGCTTTGATCGTTCCACAGGAGTACTCGGGCACATTGTAGCCTTTCCAAGGGTCTTCAGCCTTGAAAAAGCGGGTGCGCTTTCCATTGTTGATGTTGACAACGGCAATATTACGGGGAATAGTAGGGGTGGAGTAGCTGTCAACGAAGTATTGTCCACTTTCGCTCAGCATGCCGTTATGCCAACCTTTTCCATTTTCATCCATCAGTGCCCGCTTGTTGTTGTCAACGTTGACGACAAAGATATTCTGTTGGATAGGACTCAACTCATTTGATTGGTAGATAATGCTATGGTGCTTTGTGTCAAATCCGAGAACGTCCATGACAACCCATTTCCCCTGGGTAATCTGCTTCAGCTCCTTACCTTCCTTCGTGAAGAGGTAAAGGTGGTTATATCCATCCTTCTGACTTTGCATGATAAATTTGCTGTTGTCCCAAGGCAAGAATTGGATGGGATGGAGAGGCTCTACATATTTGTTGTCTTTCTCTTCATAGATTACCCCGATCTTGTTGCCGGTTTCCGCGTCATAGCTGGTCAACTGGCAATCATTTTGGTCGCGGTTAAGTTCAAACATGTAGATGGTCTTGTTATCTGGGCTCCAGGCGATATTGGTGAAATATCGGTCGGTAGGGTCTCCCGCTTTCAGGTAAAGGGTCTTTCCTGTCTTTACGTCATAGACCCCTACGGTCACCTGATGGCTGGTCATGCCAGCCATTGGATATTTGTCGGGCTCGTATTGGGCTTCACGTGCGAAGATATTCACTTGCGGATAATCAGCCACCATGCTTTGATCCATCCGATAGAAAGCCAACTTCTGGCCATCGTTGTCCCAGAATGTCCCTTTGCTGATGCCGAATTCATCACGGTGAACGCTCTGTCCATAAACGATTTCACGACTGCCATCTGTTGTCAACTGCTTCGTTTCTCCATTGGGCAGAGTAACGAACAGCTGGTGGTCCTTGACGAATGCAACATTCCGACTGGTCGGGTTGAAATCAGCAAACTGTTGCCCTTCTGCATGTTGTCCCCATACTTTCTTACCTTTCTTCCAATCGACCAAGATCCGATCTTTCCCGCTTCTTAGCAAGACGTAGGCCTGTTTTGCATATGGAAACTTGGCACTGTAGCAGGAATAGATCTTATTGGAATCATTGGTGCCAACCATCTTATTGAGTTCCTCAAGGGTAAACAGCCTTTTTTCCTTACCGGTGTTCTTGTCCACGATGAAGCATTCCTCTGGCTCCAAATGAATCAACTCATCGCCCCACCAAGTCGTATAGCGATACTTCGGAACCATTTGATGGTAGTTGGTACCTCCGAAGTTCAAGTCTTCCAGTGTAAATTCTTTTTGCGCTTTCATCTGATTGCTGCCGATACACGCTAAGAATATGAGTCCTAAAAATGGAAAAACGGCCTTAATCTTCATCATCAAACCTCCTGTATTTTTTTCCATAATCACGTCCATTGTTTCGTTTTCCGCCTTTGTCGAAGCGCTTACCTCCGCGGTCGTCATCGCGTCTGCCACTTCTTCGGTCGTCTCTTCTCCTGTCATCACGCCGGTCTTTGTAATTCCCTTTGTCAAAGGCGTGGAATTTAAAGGAACGGATATCGCCTTCTTCATTTTCCTCTTCTTCTTCCAGGCGTTTCTTAAACTCGCGGTTTTTCTTGAACCTGTGCTTCTCTGCCATCTGCTTTTTCTCTTCATCCGTCTTGACTATCCCTCCTTCGCTTCGGAATTCCTTCAACTTCCCATTGAACATGGAATATTTCCGGAATTCGCATTCCAAGGATCCGTTATACAAAGGAATCTTGATGGATGGCTTCAGTCCGATTTGGTCGAAGCATTCTTCCCGATAACTCAGGATCCACGCATCATTGCCCATGAACTGATGCTTTAATCGTTCGCCGATCATCTTGTAGGTCCCTAACAGGTTCGGCGTCGAGATGCGTTCTCCATAAGGCGGGTTCGTGATCATGATCGCCTTTTCCTGAGGTTGCTTGAAATCTTTAAAGTCTTGCTGCTCTACGGAGATGTCATTAGACAAACCTGCAGCCTTGACATTCAGTCTCGCTGTGTTGACGGCTTTCATGTCTATGTCATATCCATAAATATGGTGGGTGAACTCACGCTCTTTGGAGTCGTCGTTGTAGATGCTGTCGAAGAGATCTGGGTCGTAATCCGGCCATTTCTCAAAAGCAAACTCCTTCCGGAAAATGCCTGGGCTCATGTTATGTGCAATAAGAGCAGCCTCTATCAGAAGGGTCCCAGACCCACACATGGGGTCAATGAAGTCGGTGTCTCCCTTCCAACCGGTCATCAGGATCATGCCTGCTGCCAAGACTTCGTTTAAAGGTGCCTCTACACTTTCCTGCCGATAGCCACGGCGGTGGAGGCTCTCACCGCTGGAGTCCATGCTTAAGGTAGCATCATCTTCTGCAATATGTATGTTCAGGCGGATGTCTGGATTGGAGACAGAGATGTTAGGACGTTCCCCGGTCTTTTCCCGGAATTGGTCTACGATGGCATCTTTTACTTTGTAAGTCACAAAGCGAGAGTTGCGGAATTCCTCAGAATAGACAACAGAATCAACCGAGAAAGTCTTCCCTTTCTCGATATATTGGGACCAGTCGATTTTCTTGATCTCCTCATACACTTCATCCGCAGAGCGTGCCTTGAAGTGCTTGATAGGTTTTAGAATACGAATGGCTGTGTGCAACTGGAAGTTGGCACGATACATCATTTCCTTATTACCAGTGAAGGACACCATGCGGCGTCCGATTTGAACATTGTTTGCACCCAGTTGGGTAAGCTCTTGTGCCAAAACGGGTTCCAGTCCCATAAATGTCTTGGCGATGAGTTCGAATTCCATTTTTAGTTAAATATATATTAAGTTTATAATCTTTTGGTATGATCAACTCCTTGTATGATCAACTTTTCTTGTATTTCTTGGTTTGTGGCTCCATGTCTTCCGTGACCCAGACATTAGCCCCCACGACACACCCGTCACCAATATGTATCCTTCCTAATACCGTGGCATTGGCATAGATCACGACGTTGTCCCCAATAATGGGATGGCGGGGTATTCCCTTGATGGGGTTCCCATTTTCATCAAGAGGGAAGCTTTTGGCACCTAAGGTGACGCCTTGGTAAAGCTTGACATTATTGCCAATCACACATGTGGCACCGATTACGACTCCCGTCCCATGGTCAATGGTGAAATAGTTGCCGATCGTGGCTGCCGGGTGAATGTCGACACCGGTCTCAGAATGCGCGATCTCCGTCATCATCCTGGAGATGAGCGGAACCTTCAACAATACCAGTTCATGGGCAACCCGATAGATGGTTAGCACTTTAATGATCGGATAACAGGAGATGATCTCTCCTAAGCTTTCCGCAGCGGGATCCCCATTGTATGCGGCGATGACATCGGTAGCAAGCACCTTACGGATCTTAGGCAGGCGGGAGATGAGCTCTGCAGACAAGGCACGTGACTCCTCCTTCAAGGAAGGAAGGGACATGGATGTGTCCTTGCCTTCATCATCGGCAGCACAAAAGCAAAGTCCTGCCAAGATCTGCTCAGAGAGCAACTGATGCAACTTCTCAACATTTACGCCGATATTGTATTTAATGGTCTTCGTGTTTACGGAAGATTTTCCATAGTAGCCGGGGAAAAGGATGGCTCTTGACAATTCAATGATCTCTTCAAGCGCCTTGCCTGAAGGAAGCGGTGTTCCGTCCTGATGCTGGTGGAAGAGCCCTTTCAATGATTCTGGTTGAGATAGTTCTTCTACCGTTTGTGTCAACAATTGAGTCAAGCCCTGAGTATTCATCTCCTTTACTCGTTATACGGGTACAAAATTACGAATAATAATTGAGAATCAAAAAATAATTCTCGATTATTATCGTGAAATTTTGTCGAGGGTCCTAAACGGCAATATTATCTAAGAACAAGAGCAGCCGATTGGTGACATTAACCGTGCTGACACCACTATCAAAGTCGAGTGAGACGAGGTTAAGTTCCGGATATAGCTCATGGAGTCGCTTTTCGATCCCCTTGGAGATGATATGGTTGGCGATGCAACCAAAGGGTT
>CAJLYG010000094.1 GCA_905210845.1 uncultured Prevotella sp. | reverse complement strand
GCCTGCATGAGCCAGTTTGACCTTTACCGACCTGTTGCCTTCACCGACGATCCACATGTCTACCAACAGTATTGGGCCATCAGGTCGGGCATCTTCCCCTCAGTAGGAGGCACCCGTCCGGTTGGTACCTCTTGCCTGATCGAGGATGTCGCCTTCCACATCGAAGACCTTCCCGAGGCCACAGTCAGGCTCCAACGGCTCATTGCCGAACATGGATACAAGGATGCTTGCATCTATGGGCATGCCTTCGAGGGCAACTATCACTTCATCCTCAACCAAAGTTTCAAGAGCAAGGAAGAGGTAAACCGGTACGCAGGAATGATGAAGGACGTTGCCAAATTGGTCATAGGAGAATACCATGGATCCTTGAAAGCCGAGCATGGGACCGGGCGCAACATGGCTCCGTTCGTAAAATACGAATGGGGCGAAGAGGCCTTTGACGTGATGAGACGACTCAAGGACATTTTCGACCCATGCCATCTCCTGAACCCAGGCGTGATCTTCAACGATGATCCCGACTGCTTCATCAAGAACCTGAAGCACCTTCCCGTCCTCTCCTTCCCTATGGACAAGATCCCAGACGGGGCTAAGTACCTTCCTTTAGAAGAAGGAAAGGTCTCCTCGACACAGATGATGAAGGAAGCCGTGGACAGAGCCAACAAATGTATAGAATGTGGGTTCTGTGAGGTGAACTGTGTATCCTGCGGACTGACCTTGTCTTCAAGGATGCGCATCGCCATTCAACGAGAGATATGCGAGTTGGAGCAAGAAGGCGGGAACAGAAGACAGGCTGAAGAATTACGGAAACAATATCGATACCAAGGCAACCAGACATGCGCATCAGATGGCTTATGCTCCACTTCCTGTCCCATGAAAATCAACACCGGGGAGATCACTCACCTGATCCGGCAGTTAGACATGATGCAGGACAAGACAGGTTACGCGATCGGAAAAGTGGCAGCACAGCACTTAGGATCCCTCAAATCAGGATTGAGAGGCGTGCTCGGCATTGCTGGGCTGGGGCAAGAGATCCTTGGATCCAGGAACCTATATCGCATCGGCAATATGCTTCACAAGGTCGGCATACCTCAATGGATCCCTACAATGCCTGCTGCCAGGAGACAACCCAGCCAGAAAGACCTCGGAAGACAGCCGGAAACAGACTTGAAAATGGTATATTTCCCAAGCTGTATCAACCAAACGATGGGACTCTCTAAGGGCGCACCCGTCAAGAACTCCGTCGTTGACGAGATGGTACAGTTGATCCATAAAGCGGGTTATGAAGTGATTTTCCCAACAGGAATGCAGGAGATGTGCTGCGGCCAGATCTGGGAAAGCAAGGGGATGATGGACATCGCCGACCAGAAAAGCGGGGAATTGGAAAACGCTTTATGGGAAGCCAGCCAATACGGGAAATACCCGATCCTCTGTGACCAAAGTCCTTGTCTGCACAGAATGCGCAAGACCATGCACAAGCTAAAGCTCTACGAACCGGTAGAGTTTATCATGACATTTCTGAAGGACCGCCTGGACTTTCATCCCATCGACCGGAGGATCGCCATCCATGTGACCTGCTCCACACGCGAGTTGGGACTGACAGCGATGATGCTCAACCTCGCCAGGTTGTGTACACCCCATGTGCTGCTCCCAGAAGGGGTTGGCTGCTGTGGATTCGCGGGTGACCGGGGATTCACCTTCCCAGAACTCAACAAGTATGCCTTGCGGAAACTCCGCCCACAGATCGAGAAGGAAAACATTGAGATAGGCTATTCAAATAGCCGTACTTGCGAGATAGGACTTCAATATCATGCTGGGATACCATATCTCAACATCGCCTATTTGGTAAATGAATGCACGACGAGGAAAAAAGAAAGGCTGTAGGGAGACGCTTTATTGGTCCCGATACTTCTCAATCGCTTTCCGCATATAGTTCCTGCCAATCGCTTCCAACCGCTCAGCCTTATCAAAGTCGAAGGTGGTATAACGAGTCATCGGGATGCCGACGTAAATATCTGGCGGCAGGAGTTTCAGCATCGTCAAGGCATTGTGATGGATGGAAATGGAAAAGGAACGGTTGAGAAGGGAAATTAAGTTCATCTCATCTTCATCCGACGACAAGCCTAATTTGCCGATAAGGGACATCAGGGGAATCTTCTCCCGTTCCAGCTTCCGCACTTCATGCTGAAACTGTAACTGAGCCTGATAATTATGTCCACTCACATCCACAGCCACTAAAAGGTCTTTCTTACTCCGCTTCACGCGATTCAAAGGCAAAGGATTAGAAAGTCCACCATCAACCAAGACCTTGTTGTCATACCTGACTGGCTCATAAAAGCCTGGCATGGAAATGGACGCACGTATGGCTTCATACAAGGAGCCCTTGGTAAAGATCACTTCCTTGCCCGTTATCACATCTGTAGCAACCGCACGATAAGGAATCTGCATATCCTCGATCCTCACATCCGGCACAATTTCCTTCATCGCGTTGATGATACGGTCGCCCTTTACGAACGAGTTCCTACCCAACTTGATATCAATTAAGGAACGGATCTTCCGCTTGTCAATGGTTTTCATCCACTCTTTGTAATCATCAAGCCTTCCTGCAGCATACATTCCTCCGATCAATGCCCCCATGGAAGTCCCGGCTATCGACGTGATATGGAAACCTTCCTCCATCAATTCGTAAATGGCACCAATATGGGCAAGCCCCCTTGCTCCTCCTGTGGAAAGCACCAATGCCACGTCCCTTTTGGGCTTTTCCGTAAAAAAGCCCAAGACATTCTCTACCATGTTATCAAGCTTTATCATTTCCATTCCCCTCAAATTGTTGTCTTTTTGGTATTCAACGACAAAGATAAGAATAAAAATGATAAAACCGATCAAATCATCAAGCAAAAAAAACAACTACATGACTTTCGCACAACGATAAGGCCACCTGGAGTGGGTACGGATATAACGCGTAACCCGATCTCTCCGATTGGAAATAGAAACCCCAACGGCGACAGCCATCGTCGCAATCCCTGCCAAAGCCAAAACTATCTTCGTATTCATATTAAACCTCCATTTTTTAATTTCTTCCTATAAAATCTTCATACCTAAAACTAACTTTCGGCAAATATAGACATATTTCTGGTATTCCGAATAAAAAGCAAATATTATTAAGAGGCTTTTCAATATTTTTAAGGACGGTCAGGACACCCTCATGATGAAATCCTAAGGCCGAAAGTAGGACTTCTTTCCATCAAGTCCGAAAAAAGTAGAGTAAAAATTTGGCAGAGTCAAAAAAAGCCATTACCTTTGCACTCGCTTTCCGACCATAGGACATCAAAAGCAAAGGAGAGATGGTAGAGTGGTCGATTACAACGGTCTTGAAAACCGTCGTACCGAGAGGTACCGGGGGTTCGAATCCCTCTCTCTCCGCTTTGTTAAATTGTCTTAAAAACGTAGAATTAAGACAGAATAACAAAACAGTATAAATCCTGTGACTTTCAACAAGTTACAGGATTTTTGCTTTTCTGAAGATTTTAATTTATTCAACAGAAAATCAGTCCTTAACTCTTAACGAATGTTATAGCGGCTACAATTCGGCTACATTTTTTGTAAACTATTATTATTTGTAGCCAGAAAATCACGGGATGCCTGCCTCCATGGTAAAATAATATTAATTTAATTTGTTTAATCTATGACCTGAATTTTCTTTGAGTTCAGTAGCCATCGTTTCCGCACAAACATTATATTGTACCGGAAGTTTAACCGACCGTCCTTTATGCGGCAGACAAGTCTCATGGGGCGGTCATAAAAATTAAAGACATGGTACATAAATTCTCAGTAAGCTTCTACGTCAGAAGCAATTATTCAAACAGGGATGGCATGGAACCTGTCATTTCCCGAATCAACCTTGACGGCAAACGCCTGAGCATCGGCAGCACGGGTGTAAAGGTAATGCCAGGACATTGGAACGGACTTACAGGCAGAGTGCGCGGTGATGACGAACAGGCTGCAAGGTCCAACGAGGAGCTGGACAGAATAGCGCATTCTCTGTACTCGGTATATTACCAGATCGGGCAGCATCACCAGATTACAATTGGGGATATAAAGGCCCAGTACAAGCGTTGTGACGGTGACATAACGACCGTCAAGAAACTTCTTGAAAAGTTCAACAGCTTCAAGTTCAATGGCCAGAATGGTAAGACCGGCAAGACCACGAAGTATAAGTACATGCTTGCAGAAAGACGCTTCCTGGATATGCTCCGGTCAAGGTACGGAAAGGAAGACATTGGGCTGTACAGGCTGTCACCCGTAATCATCGAGGACTACTTCCAATATCTGAAGAACTTCAAGGGGCAGAACAACAACACAGCCTGCAAGTCCCTCAAGACTTTTAGGAGCATCATCTTGTTCGGAATCAGGCTCGGCGTGATAGTCAGTGATCCGTATATTGGTATTGTCCATCACTTGGACCCGGTGAAGCGCACTTACCTTACGGACCGTGAGCTGCACGCCGTCATAGTTAAGAGGCTCGGCACCAAGCGGCTTGAACGGGTGCGCGACGTATTTGTGTTCGCATGCTATACGGGCATGTATTATTGTGAGATCAGCCGCCTGAAGGACGATGACGTAGTTGAAAGCTGTGGCAAGAAATGGATAAACACCCACAGAAAGAAAAACGGACAGCCCGTATTCGTCCCACTTCTGGACAAGCCGCTGAAGCTCATCCGAAAATACAGAAGGATGCGCAGCAAGCAGGATGATGGCAGCCTTTTCCCGTTGAAGTCATCCACAAAGACAAATGAATATCTGAAAGAAATTGCCGGCGTGTGCGGAATCAACAAGAATCTCACATTCAGAGTAGCCCGTTATACTTTCGCGACGCTGGCGCTGATGAATGGCGTCCCCGAGGAGACGATTGCCGTAATGCTTGGACACAGCAGCACGAGATACACCCAGATCTATGCCCAGATGACCAACAAGAAGGTGCTTGATGACATGGACAAGTATGGTGGCAGGCTCAAAAAACTAGGACTATGATAATGGCAGTCTGACGTCCTGAGAGGAGAAGAATGAATTCTGTAATCTAATAAATTTGCGAATGCCTATAGTGTTGCACCTGCATTTGGAGGATGACAACACTATAGGCTTAAGTTATAGTATATAATTTATTATATGGGGATCGTCTAATTTTCTGTAAGTTACGTACAAAATCTGGTAATCCTGCATAAAGTAAGACAAAAGGTCTGTGTTACTGTTGTGAGTTATGTTAGCAATATCATACTGTAGCAAATTTCTGTGGCAAACCACATATTTTCCTATAACAGCAAATAATCTAAATGAGATATTACTAGCCCTTCAATCGTTATGTCTTTTCTTGTCCAATGTAGACGCAAAGTATTTTTTTGCCAAGTCAAAGAGCCGGTCGGAAGTGATATTAGCAATACCCGTCCTTTCTATTTCAGCATACTCCTTTTTGCTCTTGCCAATGACGAACTTACGTTGCGCACCATCGATATTAGCCACCAGATGATAGTTGCCTTTATACGTCTGCTCGATTCTAATATCTGAAATCCTGTGGCCATTGACCTCTGTGGAAATAGATTCTGTAGGCTTATCATACTCACCCCATGCACTCAGATGATCGAGGATGGTAGACTCCACACGACCGACCCATCTTGCGCCTACGCCGTTTTTCTTTGCTGTCGGACGAAATTGCTTCAAGGCTTCAGCCACTTCCCTTATAATTGCATCGGGCCTTTGTATGCCGTTGTCATGTGCAAAAGCCACGGCATCCTCCCTGCTGAAACTGCTGAGTTTGGCACGCATGAACAGGCAATGGTTTTCATTAGGAAGGTTGCCTCCCAAGTCCAGTACATAGGTGAGGTCGTATGCAGGAGCGAGTTGCCATGTCCCGTCTTCACTCATGATGAAAGTGAAATTCTTGTTATGGTCATCAGTATTGTTGGCAAGGATATTGAACACCATACGTCGGAACACCTCCTGACAGTCCGACTCGGGCAGGCGGAGCCTTCTACAAACAGCCAGCAACTTCTCATAGCTGTCCGCATCAGGACACAAGGCTGCAAGAGTCTGTGTAAAGACTTTCTTTCCGTTTCTGCGGTCAAAGCGCATGGTCATAAAATGACTATTGCCATTAACGGAATACAGACGTGACGGCATCATGTCAATCCCAGCTTTCCTTGCGAGTTCATAATAGGTCATCTCAAGCTCTGCCGAGCTGTATTCTGTATTGCCGAACTTCAACAGATAATAGTCGTAATCCTCCAGCCCCGCTATCTGACCACTGCGTATCTCTCCGCTGTTTCTGTTGATTGCAATGATTGCCTTGGGCTGTCTTCCTCCCGCGGAGGTGCCGACGGTTAGCAACGACTGCATGGTGATAGACTCTCCGGGCATGATGCGTGCGTTCTCTCTTTCTGAGAAGATGCGCTCGGCGAGATCGGTCAATGAGGCCATATCTATTTTCTTTGGACTTCGTTCTCTAGATGCCTGTGGCTGAAATTCCAAGGCTCCCATACCTCGTTTGCCGATAAACGACAGCTTGTCAAGCGGAGTTATGTCAGCATTGGATAGATGGTGCTGCTGCCGCCAAAGGTCAAAGAGCTGATTACCCCAAGAATCAGGCAGGGAGTCAGCGATAAAAGATGGGAGCCGTTGATAGATCTTTCCATCTTCTCCCCATATGGGCATGTTTGCGTACGTCTTGAGTGGAGCAGTGAGCGGGGCAATGTCAAGACCTTTTCTTATGAAGCGAGGGTTATAGTTGAAGTATGAAAGCCCTCGCCGGGCATCCCAAACAAGCCTGCCTATCTCTTCATCCCATAATATCACCTTAAGTATTGTAATCATAACGTAGAGTCTTTTGAGTGTCTTATGCGTTGTGTCTGCTTTCCATTCCCTTGCATGAGATAGGGAGATGGCGGTAAGTCGGGCAGCAACTCCTCCAAGGCATTGATACGGCCGACCACCTTCAACAGCAACAGGAATGTTCCAAGCGAGATGTTGTTGGCACATCCGCTCTCAAATTTGTGAATGGTGGTCAAGCCGATGCCGCTCTTCTCTGCAACTTCCCTTTGAGTGAGATTGCAGCGCATCCTGTATTCTCTGAACCTGCTTCCAAGTAGCCGGACCAGTTCCGGTGTTGAATATTCGTATAGATCTGCCATAAGCAAATAACTTTCATCTTAATGATATTTATACCTTATATATACTACAAATATCATAATGTTGATATTTACAGCGACAAAGATAACCTAATATTTTGAAAGCACCAAATATTCTATTGATTATTTTTATTTTAACTTGTGGCCTATCTGCGGTTTAATCCGCTTTATATTTATCTCTAATTGCACAACAGGTATACCTTAGAAATATCGGTAATACCCATGATGAACTATATGAAATTTGTGACAATAGGCACATTTATAAGGATACACAGGATCCGGATCATCATTATGGTTGAAATTCCAGTCAACTGCAGCCGGAAAAACTAATGTAATATTTGTTGTGGTCGAAAAAATATCGTAAATTTGCGACAAAATAGTGTTTGATATATGGAGGAGAACATTGGTAAACGGATTGTTAACAATTTAAAGAAGTGCGGAAGGGGATCTATATTCTTTCCGAACAGCTTTGTGTCCTATGGTGACATCAAGTCTGTCTCCAAATCTTTGGAGCTGTTGACCAACGATGCTGTTATCATAAGACTTGCCAACGGCATTTACTTATATCCGAAGATAGACAAGGAACTTGGACTCGGCGTGTTATATCCTTCTGTCGAAGAAGTTGCCTTACAGGTAGCAAAGAGAGACAAGGCACATATTGCACCGACTGGTGCTTATGCCATGAACCTTCTCGGACTATCTACCCAGGTGCCTATGAATGTGGTCTTCCTGACAGACGGATCACCAAGAAAGATTAAGCTCGGTAACAACAGAATCATAACGTTCAAGCATACAGTCCCAAAGAACCTTGCATTCGTGAGCAAGACAGCCCAACTGGCTACATTTGCATTGAAGGAGATAGGCGAGACCAATGTCAATGAGGAACATTTGAAACAACTCCAAAAGGTATTCTCTGCCATCAACGAGAAGAGCATTGAGGCTGATTATAAGCTGATGCCAGCATGGATTAGGAAAATAATAAAGAGCTTTTATGAATAGTTATTATAATTACGCGTTGACAAAAAAGAGGAATACTGCAAAAAAGCCCCATGTCAACTATGAGTTGAAGAAAGAACTTGTTTAAGGCCATGGCCCAGCATAAGACGGCAGGGCTGTTGCCCGTGCTGAAGGCTACTCATGGTGACAAGACGAATTGGGATTGTTCCTACCACGTGCGATTGTCAACCGTGTAGGCGAGCCTTGGACTGTCTTATTTGAATGAAAAAAGTCCTTTGGCCCATAGCTATTTGTGAGTCAAAAGACTTAATGAATTTCTTTTATTATGAATACTTTTCCTACATAAAAGCTTCTTCTATATCGTCATATTCGACTTTTTCCCCTTTCATTTCTTTGATAACTTTTCTTGCAATACTTTCCAAATAATATGCTCCTCCATTTCTATGAACGAAGAAGCCATCTTTAATGTATATAGGAGATGGCATCCATGGATTAAATGCATTTTCATCTTTGGCGAGAACTACAAATACTTCGCCTTCTTTTATCCATTCTTTGTCTACTACGATCCCTATTTTCCTAGTATTCTTACTAAAAATGCCTCCTATTTTGATGTTATTAAAATATTCCTCGATAGACATATCCTTAGGACAGAAAGGAAACTCAGTAGGTGTAAACCAATAGTCTTGCTTGGCATTAGGAGTTAGAGAATCCGTAATTATATGTTCAGGTTGAATAACATCTAAATCTGAAGTTTGCGGCTGTGAAGGGCTTTGATAATAGTCATTAACCGTTTTCACTTCAGAAACCTCTGCATTAGAAGATTTTATCTTTTGAATTTGCTTAGTAATTGCAGTTTCCTTTAAATCATTATCTTTAACTTGCACTTTAGGCAACTTAGAAAAGTCGAACGGCTTTTCATCATCTTCGAATATGCCATGTCTTTTTCCTATAGGTGAAAAAATCCATTCATCTATAGGCTCACCTGTCCTTTCTGCCTTTACATGAAGTTCTTCAGGGGTCTCTTTTGCCCACTCTTCTAATCTCTCTTTAGAAATTTTAGCCTCTTCTTTAGAAACCGTACGCATCCAACCAAAGTTCTTGTCTGAAACAGGTGTCATATATAGAACCGTCGGATCTTTCAGAAAGTTTTCTATGCTACCACAGATATATATAATTTTTGCACGGGTGATTGGATTATTCAATGCATTTTCCAACTTGGTAACCCATCGAAGATTTTCTGGTCTGTTATTTGCACGGTTAGTGGCGCACCCGACAAACCCTGTGGAGGCGGGTGGCCTGCTAATCCAAAAAACCGTCGACAGACGATACATGAAGAAAGGTATGTCGCTGACACCTTTCACTTGTGCACGGAAGCATTTAATCTTGGAGTTGAGCGATTCTGCTGAAGCGTTAGTCTGTCTTTCAATAAAATAGTTGAGTATCTCGTCCTCATAGAACTTGATTGTGTCACGAACAGACTTCACTTCGCGCAGTGTGCATTCGGCTACCTTGTCGTACCACTTTTTAAACTTGACCTTTGCGCTTTCCTTGTCCAGTTGGTCGTTGCGGAAGATAGCCCTGAGAGAATTGATAAGATTGTATGCCTCCTCAAGTTTTGGATAAAGGCTGAACAGTATTTTCACCCTTCTCTCTTGTGACTTGCTCCATTTATCACGGCTCATAGTAAGTTGCTTACTGCAACGTGTAAGCGCTTCTACGAGTGTCTCGCCATTGTCAAGTCGTGATGGAATGAAACGGGTGTTGAGTCGCTGTGGCTTTTTCCCACGTTTGCTTTTCCTCCAATTCTTTCCATGCTTTGCCCTCATCCTTTCACGGTATGCCTTTCTTTGCGCGGCAAGACGCTCGAGACGTTTGCGGAACTCGGCCTTTTCCTTTTTCAGTTTCCTGACGGCATCTCTTTTCAAGCGCAGCCGGATCTCCTCGCATGCTTCTCCGCCGCGTCTAACCACATGAAAGCAGTCGCGTATTGCCATTGCCTTGTGAAACGCACCCTTGACTATTGCACGCATGCTGTCCGAGAGGTCCATCGTAACGCTTTTGACCTTATTGCGCTCACTCCCAGGCAACTGCATTAGAACTTTAAGTACATCGCACGGGGTTGTACCCTTGACACCGCTACGACTGACCCCTTGCCCCCATGCCCGTCATTGTTGTGGAGAATGGTATAGAGTTCGCCTTGCAATGATGTCTCGTCTATTCCGTATTCCGTGCCTGCGTCCTGGGGGAGCAAAATCCAATCTGCGGCATGCTTCTTCTGGTTCCAGCCCTCGTAGTTACTCAATGTGTCCTTATATCTCTTGGCAAACGTGGAGCTGTTTATCATGTACGTGTAGCCTATGGAACGAGCCGTAACGGTCTCATTTTCCATCCGCCTTGTTTAAAAAAAGCGCGAAATCTTCCGAATATCGCGTACACTGGTATCTCAGTTGTATCTTGTTGCTTAAATCAACGAACTTTGTTGTTCCGTCCGGCATAGTCCAGCGACGGCGGCGGACATGGAGCACCGTCTTCTTGTCACGGGCTGGGAAGTCCTTCAGACAGGACTCCTCACTAAAGCCATTGCTTACGGAACCCGTCATGTCCGGAGTGCGGTTGTCGCGCTCGTCAAGATAGATGTGAAGAATGGTGGAGTAAAGTAAATCCTTTGAAGAAACCGTCTCTTCTGCAAAGTCAGTCACTTCAAAATATTCAAGGACACCTGGGGGAAGGAAGTACGATGCCAATCCTTCATACATGTTTATTCGATTCTTATGGGTCATGACACAAAGGTACTACTATTTTTTATTTTATGTATCGTCTGTCGACGGTTTTTAGGTTAGCAGGCCACATCCGCCTCCACAGGGTTTGTCGGGTGCGCCCAAATAGCCTTATTTTTTTAGAAATATTCTATTTCACTACTGTCCCGTTAAAGTGGACTAATCGCTCTTTGAATTAATTGAAATACAG
>CAJLYG010000093.1 GCA_905210845.1 uncultured Prevotella sp. | reverse complement strand
TTGACTATGGCAAAGACAGTCTGCTTCTGGAATTTGTCCAGACAGCCACCAAGAATGATGCAGTTGTTAAACTGATCAAGGAAGAATTCCACAGAATTGAAGTGGTTCGCGGTGGAAGCGTTGGAATTGAATCCATCAGCATGATGGAACGCTAAATCTCATAATCAATATTTTTTGCAGGATATAGAAACACCTCTATATCCTGTATTTATTTTCAAACATACTATAAAATATTGCAGTTTTTAATCAAATGTGTTATTGTTTACGGGAGCGTTATTCGAAAGAAAATGCATCTGATTTCCACATCTGACAGTCTGGTGGCTCCGCTGCGATCACGGCATATTCCTGCATCACGCCATTACGCTGTACGCCTAAGGTCTCATTGTGCTCACAGGCATTGACACGCCCATTGCGGCAGGAAGCACAGTGCCCGCAGTTGGTATAAGGATTTAGAGTAACGGTCATGCCCTCTTGCAGGTCGGCAGTTACGCCCTCCCCGCATGCCTCAATGACGGCTCCTACCTCATGACCAGGGATGACAGGCATCCTGACCATGGGATTGCGACCTAAATAAGTATTGAGGTCGGAACCGCAGAATCCTACATAATGGATTTTCAATAATACCTCTCCAGCTCGTGGCTGGGGCTTTTCCACATCAACGACCCTCAAATCCTGAAGGTCTGCTATTTGTATGGCTTTCATTGTTTATAGCTGTTTTAATCGATCAGATATCTTTTTTATTCTGACATATTCTTAATATAAGGTAGATGGACGGGATCCTCGAACTGGTAGAATCGCCGTGCGTTCTCTCCTAAGAAAAGACGCTTCTCCTCATCATTGAATGCCGCGCTTTTCGTGAAAAAGTCGTATGACATGCGATAGGTGATGGCGGTAATGGTGCGTGGATAGTCCGAGCCCCACATCAACTTCTCTATTCCTACCTCATCAGCGGCTTTGCGGATGGCGCGGATGGCGCCGGGGAAAGGATAGAACTCGTCATTGAATAGCCAGGTGATGCCGCCAGACTCTATCATGACATTCTTATGTCTTGCCAGTCGGATTTGCTCCATCCATCCCTCGCTGCCTACCATCCCGAAATGGGCAATGGCTATTTTTAGGCCAGGAAAGGTATGGATGATATCTTCTACTTCGGCAATCTGTCCCGTACCAGGTTCAAGGGCAAGGGACAGGATCGCATGATGTGCATTCATGACCTGGTACATCTGCATCATATTTGGGTCGTTCAGTGCCAGTCTACTGCCATCCTCGCGCCTCAATCGGTGACCGGGAATGGTCATACCACAGAATCCTTGGCTGAGTAGCTCTTCCACCTTTGTGGTATTGACAGATTGAAGATAGGGGAGCAGCCCCGTCACCTTCAAGCGATGGGGATAGCGTGACCACACTTCTGCTAAGTAGTCATTCTGCATCCCATCGATAAATTCCTGTACGATGACCGCAGCCGAGACCTGGGCATAGTCCATGTTCGACAAGAAAACCTCAGCAGTATTCCTACCGTCCGTCATAAACGGCGGGAGCATCTGGCGTTCTTCGCCCATGAATTCCGACCTTCCGTTGTGCAAGGTCCGAATCCGTTTCCCGTCCACCACAGTGTCTTGCTTCAGCCAGAGGTGGGCATGGGCATCGATGATCGGATAATAGTTATGCATGGCAAGATGGAATTAAGTATTTGCCCAGGATACGCGTTGCTGCTCGCCAATCATCTCTTTCACCTTGATGACGAGCTCTTGCGGTGCAGGTTCGCCCACAGCCTGGATGTTCTCCAATACGTTCTTTGGGCGGGTTGTACTGAACAAGGTGGTGGTAATGCGCGGGTTCTGGGTGGAATATTGGATGGCGAGCTTCTCGATGGGATAGTGCTGCTCGTGGCAATATTGAGCAGCTCTTTGGCAAGCCTCCACCAAAGGTTTGGGTGCCGGATGCCAATCGGGAACGCCTCGCTCCGTGAGCAGTCCCATAGAGAATGGCGATGCGTTGATCACCCCAATATGATGATGCTCAAAGAAATCGAGGAAGTCTATCAGCTTGTCATCGCAGAGGCAGTAATGGCAAAAGTTCAGAATGGTCTCAACGGTGCCCTCAGGTACCTGTTCGATCACCCATTTCAGATTCTCCAACTGCAGGTCGGTGATGCCCACATGCTTGACCACTCCCTTATCCCTGAGTTCTACAAGGGCAGGCAGCGTCTCGTCGACGACCTGATGCAGGTCGGCGAACTCGATGTCATGTACGTTGATGAGGTCGAGGTAGTCGACATTCAGGCGTTCCATGCTTTCGTAGACGCTTTCTGTGACGCGCTTGGCAGAGTAGTCCCATGTGTTATGGCCGTCCTTTCCATACCTCCCCACCTTCGTAGAAAGGTAATAGCGGTCGCGCTCGATCTCCCTGAGTGCTTTGCCCAACACGGTCTCAGCCTTATAATAACCATAATAAGGTGAGACATCGATAAAATTAATACCGTTCTCAACTGCCGTATGGACGGCCTGGATGCCTTCCTTTTCCTTGAGGTCGTGGAAGACTCCGCCTAAAGATGAGGCACCGAAGGAGAGGGAGGAGACCTTCATTCCAGTATGTCCTAATGTTCTATATTCCATTGATCTTCGTAGCTTGAAATTCCTTTGCAAAAGTACGAGACAATGGTTAAAGTAGTATTCCCAAATACTAAAAACTGAACGTAATGCGTTACGTAAGAAAAGGAGTGCATGATGGAAAATAAACGATACGTGTCCATGCGGGATATAGCCCGGCGGTTGGATGTCTCAGTGGCGACGGTCTCCCGTGCCTTGAAGAATAGTAGGGAGATTTCCGAGGAGCTTTGCAAGAAGGTGCAGAAGACAGCCCGCCAGATGGGATATCGCCCGAATCCGTTTGCGATCAGCTTGCGCTACAACGCCCCTCGTACCATAGGGGTCGTTGTACCGGATATTGTCACCTATTTCTATTCTGCTATCCTCAAGGGAATTGAAGATGCGGCTACGGAAAAAGGATATTTCGTCATTATCACCTCTTCTGATGAGAATGAGGAAAAGGAGAAGTCCAACCTGAACAATCTTGCCGGAATGAGAGTAGAGGGCATCCTTGCCTGCTTGTCTCAGGAGACAACGGACTATTCGCATTTCCTTTCTATGCAATCATTGAATATTCCCCTTGTCTTTTTCGACCGTACTTGCCTGACTCATGAGTTTTCCTCGGTCATCGCTGACGGGGACGTATCAGCTGAGAAAGCCACGAATTACCTTCTTGACCATGGCTGCAAGCGCGTAGCCTTTATCGGAGGCGAGAACTATCTGGATATCGTTAAGCGTCGGAAACACGGGTACCTGGAAGCATTGCGGTCTCATCATATCCCCATTGACCGCTCCCTCGTCGTTTGCCAGAAGCTCGAGTTTGAGTCCGGTTGCCAGGCAACGGAGCAGTTGTTGGCTTTAGATAATCCGCCTGATGGCATCCTCGCCATGAACGATACGCTTGCCTTCTCAGCCATGGAGGTGATCCGCCGCCATCAGTTGAAGATACCAGAGGATATCTCCTTGATTGGATATACGGATGAACTCCATTCCAACTATGTCTTCCCAAAGTTGACTTCCGTTTGCCTGCAGCCACAGAAGATGGGGCGTGCCGCCTTTGAGTTGTTGCTGGAGAAGATCCAGGGCAAGCAGAAAGTCCGGCAATTGGTGATCCCTTCCTTGCTTCAAGTGAGAGACAGCACGAAGAAGGGATAGTCGAAAGTTGTCAGTAAAGTTGAAAATATTTTAAGAATTGATGCCAGATCGTCATCTTTTCATGTCAGGAATGGCAGGACCCTCCCCTTGGCACATTCCTTGCATAAGGATCAGTGCAAGCCGTTGAGGACAAGGCTAAAGGGAAGCTCGAAAGAGCCTAACGGAGGTTGGTCGGAGGTAAGCATCCACGAACACATCGCTTGTGGATAATCGATTGAAAAATCTGATAAGATTTGGAGATCAAAAACAAATAATTGGAGGTTTTAATGATGTTGTTAGCTCGTAGAAATAATGATAATTGGTTAAACAATTGGTTTGATGATAGTTTCTTTGATACTGATTTGATGCCTCGCATGAATGCCACAGCACCAGCAGTGAACGTAAAAGAGAACGAGAAAGCTTATATTATGGACATTGCAGCTCCTGGCTTGAAGAAGGATGAGGTAAAGATGAACATCGATAAAGATGGTTGCTTGAATGTTTCCTTCGAGCACAAGACAGACAAGAAGGATGAGAACAAGAAAGAGCATTATCTGCGTCGTGAGTTCTCTTATAGCAGCTTTGAGCAGAGCTATGAGCTCCCAGAGAATGTCGATAAGGATAAAGTCGCAGCAAAGGTCAATGATGGTGTCTTGACAATTGAGATGCCGAAACTGTCAAAGGCTGAGGAAGACAAGAACGTAAAGAAGATCGAAGTCGCATAACGATTGCGGTCTATAAGAAAGGCGGAAGGCGTAAACCTCCCGCCTTTTTTTATGCTTACTCATGCAATTTTTATGCTTACTCATACAAAATGATCACTTTTTGATCATATTTTTGTGCTAAAGTATTGCATGGAAGCAAGAAATACTTTATATTTGCGACCGAAAACTTATATGACGAAACCAAATTGTATTATTACCATGATGATGAAAAGAATGATTTTTGCATGCGCTCTTGCTTTATGCCTATGCGCAACGGCCCGTGCAGCGGGTAATCCTCAGAGTTTAATGAAATCCTTTTTGTTGGAAGTGTGGGATGATGTGTCTCCAGCGGAACTCTCCTCCGATGGTCATACGGCTATCATTAGGCATATCGCTGATGGCAGTCTGGTCACGGGCGTGAACTACCAATTGGCAGAAGGTGCTACCATTACGCCGAACCCGAAGACGTTGATTGGCAAGTGGCCAAAAGAGGTGACCTTCACTTTAAAGCAGAAGAAACGCACGGAGCAGTACAAGGTCGTCCTTAGCGACTTTGTCCCGCGTGAAGAACAGGCAGGTGGAAAATGGAAAATTATCTGGAGTGATGAGTTCAATGGCACTCAGCCTGATTGGCGGGTATGGTCGAAAGTGCCCAGGGACCGTGGCAACTGGTGTGATGACATGACCGATGACGACCGCCTTTTTGAGATGAAGGATGGGTTGTTAACCTTGAAGGGCATGGCAAATACCATTCTTCCGAATGACACTTCCAAGTATCTGACTGGTGGCCTTTGGGGGAAAGACAAACGCGCCTTCATGTTGGGGAAAATCGAGGTACGTGCCCGCTTCTCTTGCGCAAAGGGATTCTGGCCCGCGATCTGGCTGCTCCCACAGGAAGAGTCCAACCGTTATAGTGACCATGGGGAATTAGACATGATGGAGCATCTCAATTTTGATAACTACGCTTACCAGACAGCTCATACCGAGTACACTAATCTTGTCAACAAGACCAATCCTAAGAATCACTATATGCCACCCATTGATCGCGATGGATTCAATGTCTATAGCGTGGAGGTCTATCCAGATAGTGTCGTCTATTCGGTGAATGGAGGGGCTGCCTCCTATACCTATCCGCGCATCAAGCCTGTTGTTGAGAAACAATTCCCATTCGACCATTATGATTACTACGTCATTCTCAGTGCCCAATTGGGTGGACAATGGGTTGGAGAGGTTAGCCTCAAACCCCAAGAAGTGGTGAAGATGGACATTGATTATGTGAGATATTATCGGCAGAAATAATCAAGTTGCAAGGTGTCTTATCCTGCAAGATTCTCTTGTGAGGGACTTTTCTTGTCAGGATAGGGCACTTTTGTCTTTCTAAGTAGTGATCCTTTGTCTTTCTTCGGGCATAAGTGATTCTTTGTAGAGTTTCTTTACGTAATCGGTTACGATCATTTTTTAGTCCCCCCCCATAACGTTTTTATTATTTTCTATATCTTTGCAAACTGTGGTAAAAACATGTATCATGAGACACTTTATACAAACCATCGCCATCGTTGTGTTGATGCTCATGTCTTTTAAGACGATGCCAGCACAAGCGCAAGTGACAAAAAAGGTGTATCCTTATTATATGATTCCTAAGGAGAACCCAGATTATAACCGCCATTCCGTTAAGAGCCCAGACCTCTCTTTGTTTAACGGAATGATTGCTTTTACATCCCTAAGAAACCTGACTGGCAACTATCGGGCGGATATCCGGCAATATGTGGACAGAGACCGATTAGGTAATGTGATCTGGCCGAATTATTCTTTTATGTTCGAAAAGAATGTCAGCGAGATCACGGATTATCTCGCATCCCGTAACCTATACCTTTTTGATCTTTGGGGATTTGTTCCTGGCTCAGGGCCAGGTGGCCCATGGAAGCAGTTCACTGCTCCCCGTAAGGTGTTGGACATGTTCCAGGCAAAATTGGGAAACCGATGGCTTGGAATGGATAATGGGGAGCAGGACGGGCGATATATTGGTAGCTTTGCCTCTCGCCAGTATCCCGGAGGGATGGACAGGAAGCAACAATACCTGAAATTCCAGCACCATTTCCAAGAGATGTCGGATATCTTAGGAAATCATCTCTCTACCCTTGTCTCTCTCAACTACGGCCATTATTACCTGAAAGAAGGTACTTACGCTTTGATTGGGGCAGAGACTGCGCAGGGACTCCCGAACACACAGATCTATTACTCCTTTATCCGAGGCGCGGGCAAGCAATATGGTGTCAGCTGGTTTGGCAATGCATCTGTATGGAATCGATGGGGCTATAAGGACTATAATCCCAAGACCATCAAGGATGATGACAATGATTATAATGCAGGTAGTCCGTGGAAGGGAACCTCATTGAGCCTGTTGAAACGATTGATATACAATCATTTCTTCTATAACTGTATCATGGCAGGATTTGAAGGCTCACTGTATGCCAATGGAGACACGTTGAGTCCGATCGGTAGGATCCAGCAGAATGCGGTCAAGTGGATCCATAAGAATGGTCTTCCTGGTGTCATGTACACCCCTGTGGCATTGTTGAATGACTTTTTCTCTGGATGGACATTCCCACGCCATTTGTATACTGGGAATGCTTATAGGGTATGGGGAAGCTTGCCGTACGAGACATCTGACTATATGACAGATGGGATCTTGGATGTGATTTATCCGGGCTATCAGGATGCTTCCTACTATCATGATGAACGGGGTTTCTTGGCACCAACACCGTATGGAGATATTGCCGATTGCCTGTTGAGTGATGCCCCACTTTGGCTCATGAAACGATATCCTGTGATCGTGGTGGCAGATGAGGTCAGGAACAGTCATGAACTGCGTGATAAGCTGGAAGCTTATGTACAGGCAGGAGGACACCTCGTCATTACCTCTGGGTCTTTGCGTAATTTTGAGCACGGTCTGTGTGGAATACAGGTAGCCGGCAGTTCGCAGACTTGTCCGCCATCGTCCGTCAGCTACTTGCAGGACAGCTATCAGGAAACAGACAGCTTCCAAGTTGACGCATTGTTGGAAGGAAGTGGTTGTACGGTTCTCGCCAACTGTCAAGGGCGACCAACCATCGTGGAAAAGGCTGCTGGGGAAGGGCAGGTGACGGTCATCACCGTTCCCTTTGGGGTAGGACAGACTCCAAGAGTTGGCACAGTAAAGGTCAAGGAGGATCGTCCCTTGCCCACTCCTTATCCCCTATTGAAACATGTGAAGGCATATTTGGGACATCTCTTTGGCAGTCAGTCCCTGTTTAGCGCGAATCCCGAGTTGAGCATGGTGACCTGCGTGAAGGATCCTACCCATTACACGGTCATACTTACCAACAGTCAGTGGAAGCAAGTCCCCATGAACTTAAAGTCGAATGTGGGGAAGATCCTATCCATCAAGGAGCTGCAGATCCCAGATGAGTCATCTAACTCAGCTGGATATGTCCCAAAGGTCATGCGGGGAACCCATTTAGGAACCCATACCAAGACAGACATTGCAGGAGGCGGGGTCAGGATATTCAGCATTCGCACTACAGGAGAGAATGTAAAGATGTTAGGTCAATCGGTAGGCAATCCCCTTACTCGTCATTGTGCCTTGAGCATGAGAGAGACGAGCGATCTGCAAAAAGAGATCCTGTTGCGCCCGACCTTCTTCCAGCATTATAACCGCGCGGTGGTCGACTGGAAATACATTGATCGCAGGGATACCGCGCGATTGAGGGAAGAGGGCGACTGGCTGAAACGGCAGCACGTGGGTATCTCTGTAGACTTGGCGTCGGGCATTAACCTGTTTCCCGACCTGCGCATCGTCAATAATGATCCGTCCGTCTATGAAGCCAGTATCCACAGGATCCAGTCTATCATAGCGAAGATGAAGTTCTTAGGGGCAGATGAGTTGTTGATATCGTCCATGCGGCCGATTGAGAATAACTTCACTTCAGAGAAATTTGATGCCTCACTCATCGAAACATACCAGAAATTGGCTGATCTGGCCAAGGAAGAAGGCATTACGGTTGTCTTCCGTCCGCTCTCGGGTACTGTGCATAGTGACGTGGAGGGATCGCTGAAAGTGGTCAGGGATGTCAACAAAGACAACTTCGTCTATGCCGTGTCTCTGTCAATGCTTGCAGCAGACCGCGAGAATTTACAGAAGAACCTGTCCTTGCTCCAGGCTGCAGGAGTAGGAAGGATATTCGTGTCAGGGTATCAAAAGGACATCAATGACAAGGTCTTCAACTATAACTACCCTTTGGCAAAGACAGCATCGAAAGCAGAACTGTTGCAAATTCTCTCTTCTTTGCATGGGTCATCTTATTACTTGGATGGACTCTATCAGAATGAAAATGAAGAGTATGAAGATGAGAAGATCATACCCTGATGAATGGAAAATAGATGAAAACCGAACATCACATCATGAATAATTCCACATTTATTATTAAAACCATAAAAAACCTATGATGAGTTATTTAAACAAACATGTTATTTTGGTAGCATCCCTTGGGGCTTGCATAGGATTTCCGTCTTATGCTTCCGCCGAAAACCATGCTGCCCGACTATCATCCTCGATAGTCAAGTCAAACTACTCCGGAGCCGGTGCGTTCTCAAGCTATCCGCAGACTCCGCAGAATGGAAACCAAAAAGGAAAGGTAACGGTGACAGGTCGCGTTGTCGACAAGAACGGAGAGCCTGTCATTGGTGCCACAGTCATGCAGAAAGGTACCCAGAACGGTACGGTAACAGATGTCGATGGGCGATACTCCTTGGAAGCTCCTTTAGGATGCGAATTGGAGATCTCTTTCATCGGATTTGAACCCCAGCAGATTAAGGCAGGTACGAATAGCCAGATTGTGCTATCCGATGATACCAAGTCGTTAGACGAAGTGGTTGTTGTGGGATATGGTACCCAGAAAAAAGCCAACCTGACCGGATCCGTTGCGGCAGTCTCTGGTGATGAGATCAGTAAGCGCCCAGTTGCCAATTCAGCCGTCTTATTGCAAGGTGTCATCCCCGGACTGCGTGTCAACCAAAGTGTTGGACAGCCGGGTAATGAATCTGTATCCATGCGTATTCGTGGCCAAGGAACTTTCTCCAGTGCAGGATCCGATCCGTTGATCTTGATTAACGGAGTGCCTGGCTCTTTGTCAAATCTTGACCCAAGCGTCATTGAGAGCGTTTCCGTCTTGAAGGATGCGGCTTCGGCTGCCATCTATGGTGCCCGTGCTGCTAATGGTGTCATCCTCGTGACGACGAAAGAAGGCTCCGGTGTACCCGATAAAGTCGTCTTCTCTTACAATGGGAATGTCGGCTTCCATACGCCTACCCGGATGTATGACCTGGTGACGGACTCTCCTACCTATATGAAATTGTCTAACTTAGCATGGGCGAATTCAGGTTCTGGTCTTGCCTATACACAAGATCAGATCGATGCCTATACAAACAAGAGGGGTGTCGAATATCCCAGTTTCGACTGGCTCGACTATATGTTCAACACGGCCACTGTATGGACTCATAACTTGTCTGTAGCCGGGTCCGGCCAGAAGACGAGCTATAATATCTCCCTAAATTATGTCGATCAACCTGGTACATTGCGAGGATTCGAATATAAGAAGTATAATGTCACGGCTAATCTGACGGCGAAGTTGAACGATTTCATCAAGGTCGGCTTCTATTCGGAAATGATGTATGGTGACCGACTGGCCCCCAAGAGCGGACAAGCTGATGCCTTCTTGTCATCCATGTCACAGGCTCCCACCTATATGCCGTGGCTGCCAGATGATGGATCAGGGACACGACGCTATACGAGCAGTGCCTATTCTTTTGAGAGTTACAACAAGAATATGCCCGCTATTATTGCTTATGGTGTCAATAATAAGAACAAAAGTTTTGACCTGAATGCCAACCTCTGGGTCTCTGTCCATTTGCTGAAAAACCTGGAATGGTACACCAAGGGAGCTGCCCGTCTGATAGATTCTAAGGATAAGACATTTATCAGTGGCACATTCCCGCTTTATAACTATCATACGGGAGAGCAGACCAGGACGCTTGATACGGGAACGATGGGCTTGACCGTCAATGATGGTCGTCGGTTCTATAAGAACCTGTATTCTTATTTGAAATTCCAGCAGGCATTCATGGATGGTGCCCATAACGTAGAACTGATGTTGGGTTACAACCGTGAGGACGAGAAGTACGAGACATTGGGCGCTTACAGGAAGGAATATGCTTTCCCATTGCCAGTGATCAATGCGGGATCAACCGCAAACTGGTCGAACAGTGGCGGTGAGGAAGATTGGGCGATCCAGTCTTATTTCGGTCGACTGAACTACAACTATCGTGAACGTTACTTGTTTGAGGCAAATGCACGTTATGATGGCACATCCCGTATTGCCAGCGACAACAGGTGGGGTTTCTTCCCCTCTTTCTCTGGTGCATGGCGAATCACACAGGAGCCGTTCTTCCAGAAATTGAACTGGAAATGGTTAGACGACTTCAAACTGAGAGGTTCTTGGGGAGAGCTGGGTAACCAGAATATCGGCTTGTACCCTTATCAGGCTGTGATTGCAAGCGTTGCAGACTATCCTTTCTCCAAATCTTCTGATGGAACGGTCGTGGGATATGCCCAGACGGCTTATGCCAACAGGAATATCAAATGGGAGACGACAGCCATTACGGATATCGGATTCGCCCCCGTCG
>CAJLYG010000092.1 GCA_905210845.1 uncultured Prevotella sp. | reverse complement strand
GAGCGTCTGACGACAATGACCGACAAGGACGTGACCCAGTATGTGAACCCGTTAGTGGGCACGGAGTCGAGTTATGAGTTGTCAACCGGCAACACCTATCCTGCCATCGCCATGCCTTGGGGCATGAATTTCTGGATGCCCCAGACCGGTAAGATGGGCGACGGATGGGCTTATGTCTATTCCGCGCACAAGATACGTGGAATCAAACAGACCCATCAGCCCAGTCCGTGGATCAACGACTATGGTCAGTTCTCTATCCTGCCGACAGTTGGCAAGCCGGTGTTTGACGAGAATAAACGGGCCAGTTGGTTCTCCCATAAGGCTGAGACCGCCTTGCCTTATTACTATCGGGTGTACCTTGCCGACTATGACGTGGTGGCAGAGGTGGCACCTACGGAGCGTGCCGCGATCATGCGCTTCTCTTTCCCTCAGACAGATTCCGCCCAAGTCGTGGTAGATGCTTTCGATAAGGGCTCGTCCATCAGGATTATCCCTTCTGAGAACAAGATCGTGGGCTATACGACGAAGAACAGTGGAGGGGTGCCTGCCAACTTCAAGAACTATTTCGTCTTGGTGTTCGACCATCCTTTTACGATGACGCATGTTGTCCGCGATGGGGCCCTTGATGCTACGGTGAGAGAGGTTACTTGCGACCATGCGGGTGCCATCGTCACATTCCAGACGAAGAAACGTGGGGAACAGGTCCATGTGCGTGTGGCATCTTCCTTTATCAGCCTGGAGCAAGCAGAACGTAATCTGAAGGAATTGGGTCAGGATGGTTTCGCGCAAGTGAAGGAGAAAGGACAGCAACGCTGGAACGAGGTCCTCAGTCGCATTGAGATAAGGGACAAGGACGTGGATCACCTACGCACCTTCTATAGTTGTCTATACCGCTCAACGCTCTTCCCCCGCCAGTTCTTCGAATATGATGCAGAAGGGAAAGTCGTCCATTATAGTCCTTACAATGGGCAGGTATTGCCGGGTTACATGTTTACAGACACCGGCTTCTGGGATACTTTCCGCAGCCTGTTCCCTTTGCTTAACCTGATGTATCCTGAGATGGCAAGCAAGATGCAGGCTGGCTTGGTGAACACTTACAAGGAAAGTGGGTTCCTGCCCGAGTGGGCGAGTCCCGGTCACCGGGGCTGCATGGTGGGCAACAACTCTGCCTCCATCGTCGCCGATGCTTATCTCAAAGGCATTCGGGGGTACGATATCGAGACCCTTTGGGAAGCGGTCAAGCATGGCGCCAATGCCGTCCATCCTACGGTGAAGTCGACAGGAAGGTATGGATTCGAGTATTATAACAAATTGGGGTACGTGCCTTATGATGTCAAGATCAACGAGAGCGTGGCACGGACCTTGGAATATGCGTATGACGATTGGTGCATCTACCAGTTGGGGAAGGCATTGGGAAAGCCGAAGAAAGAACTCGAACCGTTTCGGAAGCATGCTCTGAATTACCAGTATGTCTTCGACAAGTCGGTAGGTTTCATGCGCGGTCGCAATCAGGATGGAACCTTCCAGAGCCCGTTTAATCCCTATAAATGGGGTGATGCCTTTACCGAAGGCAATAGCTGGCATTGGACTTGGTGTGTCTTCCATGACCCACAAGGACTGATCAACTTGATGGGAGGCAAGGAGGCTTTCGTCTCTAAGATGGATTCTGTGTTCTTCGTCCCGCCTATCTTCGATGACAGTTATTACGGTGGGGTGATCCACGAGATCCGTGAAATGCAGATCATGAACATGGGCAATTATGCCCATGGCAACCAACCCATCCAGCACATGATCTATCTCTACGATTATGCAGGGCAGCCTTGGAAGGCGCAGTATTGGGTCAGGGAGGTGATGGATCGCTTGTACAATGCCCATCCCGACGGCTATTGCGGTGATGAGGATAACGGTCAGACAAGCGCATGGTATGTCTTCTCGGCACTTGGCTTCTATCCCGTGTGCCCGGGCAGTCAGCAATACGTGATTGGCACACCGTATTTCAAGGACGTGATCCTTCATCTGTCGAATGGCAAGACCGTGGAGATTTCTGCCCCGGACAACAGTGCGGACAACCGCTATATCCAAAGCATGACCGTTGATGGCATTCCATACACGAAGAACTACTTCGATCATGGCATGCTGGAAAAGGGGGCTCAGATCGCGGTTCAGATGGCACCGACACCCAACCCAAAACGGGGCGTCCAGGCGGAAGATATGCCTTATTCCTTCACAAACCATCAGATGAAGTAAATATCACCTATTCGAAATACCTTTGTAACACCATTGTAATAATTGTTGTCTACCTTTGCGGCATGAATTAATAGTTATTACAATGGTTGGTTTTTATACTTGTATTGTAGCGTTTCTGATCATCTTGGCAGTCTTCGACCTATGGGTGGGAGTCAGCAATGATGCAGTAAACTTTTTGAATTCCGCTATCGGCGCCAAGGTCGCCAAGTTTCGTACTGTCTTGTTGGTTGCATCCCTTGGCGTGTTGATTGGCGCTGTGATGTCCGCGGGCATGATGGATGTCGCCCGGCATGGCATCATGAACCCGTCCAATTTCAATTATCGGGAGGTGATGACCATATTCCTTGCAGTGATGGTGACGGATGTGATCGTACTCGACATGTTTAATACATTGGGGTTGCCGACATCTACCACGATCTCCTTGGTCTTCGAGCTCTTGGGCGGTACGTTCATCTTAGCCTTGGTGAAGATGCATGCCAATCCAGAATACGACTTCGGCGACTTGCTCAACAGTAGTGATGCGTTGAAAGTGATCATTGCGATCTTCGTCAGCGTTGCCATCGCCTTCTTCTTCGGTACTGTCGTCCAATGGATCTCTCGTGTAATCTTTACGTTTAAGTATAAAAGCCATCTTAAATATTCCATTGCCATCTTCGGTGGCATTTCTTTCACAGCCCTCGCTTATTTTATCTTCTTCAAGGGCTTGGCTGGGTCTCCCTTTATCAGTGAGGATACAAAGACATGGATCGTGTCAAATACCAAGATCCTGATGCTTTACACCTTCTTGGGCTCTACGGTCTTGATGGAGCTGATGCACTTGCTCAAGATTGATGTCTTCCGCTTTATTGTCCTGATGGGTACTTTCGCCCTTGCCATGGCATTCGCAGGCAACGACCTTGTCAACTTCATCGGTGTTCCTCTCGCTGGCTTGTCTTCTTTCCAGGACTGGACCGCACATGGGGCAGGGGACATTAACTCTTTCATGATGACCTCCTTGGCATCTTCTGCCAAGACCCCGATCTTGTATTTAGGCCTTGCTGGCGTGATTATGATCATCGCCATGGGTACTTCCAAGAAGGCAAAGAATGTCGTGAAGACCAGCGTCGACCTGAGCCGCCAGGATGAAGGCGATGAGATGTTCGGTTCCTCACGGTTGGCAAGGGTGCTCATCCGCTTCTGTTCCAATGCTTTCGAGAAGATAGATGCCTTCATCCCTGTAAGCGTTCGGAAATGGATCAACAGCCGTTTTGACAATGATGATGCTATTTTGGAAAATGGCGCAGCCTTCGATATGGTCCGTGCGGCAGTCAACTTGGTGCTTTCCAGTATGCTGATCATCATCGGAACCAATTATAAGATCCCACTTTCTACTACTTACGTGACCTTCATGGTAGCCATGGGTTCCAGTCTTGCCGATCGTGCATGGAGCCGTGAGAGCGCTGTTTATCGTGTGACAGGCGTGGTCTCTGTCATTGGTGGATGGTTCGTGACCGCCGGCGTAGCCTTCGCCGTGTGCTCGATCGTGTGCCTCTGCATGTACTACGGTGGATTCGTCGTGATGGGTCTCTTTATCGTATTGGATGTGGTGTTGCTTTATAAGAGCAGCCGCAAGTATGAGAAGAAAGTCCAAGAGGCAAAGAAAGACACTGCTTTCAAGTTGATGATGCGCGCCAAAGACCCGGAGATCCTGTGGGACTTGCTGTCCAAGCATGTGGTTCGCACGCAGAGCTTCGTCTGCAAGTTTGCCTTGGATCAGTTCAATAAGATCCTGGAAGGACTGACCGAAGAGAACTATCGGATCCTGAAGAAATCAGAGAGCGAGTTGGATAACGAGCGCGACATGTTGAAGAAATATCGTCGGCAAGAGTTGTTGGCTTTGCGTCGCCTGCCTTTGGACATGGCATTGGAGCGCAATACGTGGTTCCACTTGGGCGTGAACAGCGACCAGCAGTTTATCTACTGCCTGAAACGTATGCTAGAACCTGCCAAGGAGCATGTCGAGAACAACTTCAACCCCGTTCCGGATGTCTATCGCGAGGAGTTCGAAGATATTAGATACCGTGTCAATGAGTTGATGAAGAGCTCTGAGGACATGATCAGTACGGGCAGATATGGCAATTACCGGGAGATCTTGGCCATGGCAGACGAATGCAAGGATGAGCTCTCCGTGATCCGTAAACGCCAAATCAACAGGATGCAACAGGACAAGGACTCTGGCAACTTAAAGATTTCCTTGGTTTACTTGAATATCCTTCAGGAGTGCCAGGAGTTCCTGAGCATTATGAGACATCAGTTGCGTGCCGCTCATAAATTTACTACAGACGCATAGTTAAGATTAGGTATAAAGATGAGGTAAATGCCGGCAGGTCCAGAGCTTTGGACTTGCCGGTTCTCTTGTAGGTCACCTTTTGGCTTGCAATAGGTCATCTCCTGCCTCGTAAAAGGTTATCTCCAAGCCCCTAAAAGGTCATCAGTTGGGAGCTAAAAGGTTATCTCCTGCATTCCTGATTGTCAGGGCTATAAAAAAGGATGATGACTTATTGGCTTGTTGTCATCATCCTTTGTCTCT
This sequence comes from uncultured Prevotella sp., assembly GCA_905210845.1. Lineage (GTDB taxonomy): Bacteria > Bacteroidota > Bacteroidia > Bacteroidales > Bacteroidaceae > Prevotella. The sequence goes on along the minus strand of CAJLYG010000092.1, from coordinate 6,350 downwards.
CATGATAGGGTAGATCGTTCAATTCCACCTGTTCGGAACCGTTTGTTACGGGTTCTCAAGGATGTCCTTCTTGTAGTTCCATCCTTCCAATTGATAGATATCAACCAAATGGGGCAGGCGACCCATGAAGTCATTGAGGTCCTTTTTCTCTTTCTGGGTCCATTGGATCTCTGCCAGTCCTGCAATGCGGGGCATCATCTCCCATTCCATCTTGACGCTGTCCTTCACCCATTCCGTCCAGATACAACCTTCTGCGCCAATGATTCTCTTGCCCTGCTCGGGCGTGAGCTGGTCGGATACCGGTTCGAGGTTATAGACACGCTCCATGCTCTTGATGCCCGTCAGCTTGTTCCAATGCGGATTACTGAAGTAGAGGTTGGAAATGGGGCATACAACGGTCTGGTGACCCTCTTTCGCAGAGCGGATACTTGCGTCGTAACTGGTCCATGCGAGGACGGTAGAGCTCTTCGTGGGATTGCCTTCCAAGATCTCATCCCATCCCAGCATCTTCCTTCCCCGACTGGTGATCTGCTTCTCTATTTCCCCCATGAACCATGTCTGCAACTGGTCCTCCTTCGTATGCCCGGGCTCGTCTTTGAGTCCTAATTCCTTGATTTTATTCTGGCAATGGGGACAAACTTTCCATCTCGTCTTGGGGCATTCATCTCCCCCGATGTGTATATAGGTTGATGGGAAGATATCCATGATCTCCTGGAGCACGTCCTTGGCAAACTGGAGGGTCTCAGGCTTTCCTCCGCACAATACGTCCTCGAAGACCCCAAACTTGCAAGGCACCTCGTAAGGGCCTCCGGTGCATCCTAATTCCGGGTAAGAGGCAAGGGCAGCCATCATGTGTCCAGGCATGTCGATCTCTGGGATGACGGTGATAAATCGGTCAGCGGCATATTTGACAATCTCCCGGGCATCTTCTTGGGTGTAATATCCGTCTACCGGTGTCCCGTCATATTCCTTGCTGCCTTGTATGATCGTCTGTTTACGGTGCGATCCGATCTCCGTCAGCTTCGGGTATTTCTGGATAGCGATGCGCCATCCCTGGTCTTCTGTCAGGTGCCAGTGGAAGTAGTTGATGTCGTGAAGGGCAAGCATGTCAATGATCTCCTTCAGGTAAGCAACGGAGAAAAAATGCCTTCCTGTGTCAATCATGAACCCGCGGTAATGAAATCTGGGATAGTCGTTGATCCTGACGGCAGGCATTTGGATGACTTTTGCGTCCTTGGCAATCGGCAAGGCCTTGCGTAGGGTCTGGATGCCGAGGAAGACCGCGGCTGCGTTCTTCCCCTTGATCACGATCTGCTTCTGGTCGGCGGTGATGGAATAACCTTCGGCGTTGGCAAGGGTTGGGTCGGTATCCAAGACAATCTGGTTGCCTTTGGAGCGTTCCGTTCCCATTAATTTGAGTTGCGTCATCTCTTGGATGTATTCCTTGAGGAAGCCTAAGTTGCGAACCATATCCTTGTCGGTTGCCACGTTATTTGCCAACCGTAGGGTCGTATGCTTATTGAGGACAAACGGCTTGCCGCCTGTTAGCGTGATTTCTTGCGGGAGAGGGATCACCTTCCAATTGCCCGTCAGGTTTTTTGCAGCCATGGATGGCAGAAGCACCATCAGCAGGATGAGGGCTAAAATCAGTCTTTTCATTATTTTGCGTATTGAGTATTGCGAATCGGATCGTTGTATTGCACCTGTAAGCGGAGCAGTTCTTTCTTAAGAGCAGCAGTGATCTTCTCTGTCCCCGGCTGTCCATAGATGTTGTGCATCTCCTCCGGGTCCTTCTTCAGGTCATAGAGCTCCCAAGTGTTGATGTCGTTATAGAAATGGATCAAGGAGTAGCGGGCGGTGCGCACTCCATAATGGCGGCAAACAGAATGCTCTGCCGGATACTCATAATAGTGATAGTAAAGGGATTTACGCCAGTCCTTGACCTTCTTTCCCTCTAACAGGGGAAGGAAGGAAACCCCTTGAATGTCTGACGGTACCTTGACTCCAGCCAAGTCGAGGATGGTCGGCGCATAATCGATATTCTGTACCATCTCCGGGATATCCCCATGCTTTCCGCCTGGCAGGTAGACTAACAGGGGGGTACGGAACGACTCCTCATACATAAACCGTTTGTCGAACCACCCATGTTCCCCCATGTAGAACCCTTGGTCGGAAGTATAGACGATCATCGTATTGTCGAGGAGGTCGTTCTTTTTCAAGTATTCGATGACTCGTCCGATATTCCTGTCTAAGGAATGGATGACCCTGAGGTAGTCGTGCATATACCGTTGGTATTTCCATTCGGCAAGGGCCTTGCCACTCAACTTGTCTTTCTTGAACTTCGCGATGATCGGATCATAGTGCTTATCCCACTGTTCTCGCTGCGAAGGTGTCATCCGGGCATAGTTCTTTCGTCCCCATGCCTCTAACTCCGGATTAGAATGAATCTCATTCTCATGGTCAGCCATCTTGCAGTCGTAGACAATGTCCATGTCTTTGATGATGCTCATCTTCTGTTTCTTAGCTGCCTCGCGTCCCGAATAGTCGTCATAGAAGTTATCTGGCAACGGGTAGGTCTTGTCATTATACAAGTCCAGGTCGCAGGTATCCGGGTTCCATACACGATGAGGAGCCTTGTGGTGGAGCAGCAGGCAGAACGGCTTGTTCTTGTCGCGCTTGTTGCTCAGCCAGTCCAAGGCTACGTCCGTGATGATGTTGGTAACATATCCTTGCCTGACGGTTGGCTTCCCGTTGCACACGAAGTCAGGGTTGTAATAGTCCCCTTGGCCTACCAAGATGTCCCAGTAGTTGAATCCGGTCGGATCAGAGGTGAGATGCCATTTCCCGATGATAGCAGTCTCATACCCCGCCTTCTGGAGAAGTTTCGGATAAGTCTGCTGACTGCCGTCGAAGGTGCGTGTGTTGTCCGTGAATCCATTCGCATGACTGTGCTTTCCCGTCAGCATGCACGCCCTTGACGGGCCACTCAGGGAATTTGCCACGAAGCTATTGGTGAATCTACAGCCATGGTTGGCGATCCAATCGATGTTGGGCGTCTCGATGAATCGATGATCATAGGCACTGATCGTTTGATAGGAATGGTCATCGCTCATGATGTAGATGATATTCATGGGCTTCTTGGACTGACTCTCTTGCCGGTCTTTGGCAACTGCCGGGAAGACAGATGAGAGAGCCACCACACCTGTTAAAGGCATCATTAATTTGTTGTTCATCTTATTGCAATATTTGATAGTGACAGTAAATTGATTGATTGTTCATTTCAATGTATCATGATACAGTTGACAAAGATACAATATTTTTTCGATATCTCTGCACAAATCAAAAAGAATGTGCAGCAAATCATTGAATTGTAGTTAACAAATATTAAATAAATTCTTTGTTAAATGGAAATTAAGAACAATCTATTTACCTTTGCGACCAATTTTGTTTAAGGTATTTAAGATGATTAAGATGAAATTTGCATTTTTGATGAGCGCGCTCATTCTTTTCTGTAGTCCTGTTTGTGCAGGTGGCTTGTTGACGAACACGAATCAGAACATAGCTTTCTTGCGGAATCCTGCCAGAGACGGTGCGATAGGTATTGATGGCGTTTATAGCAATCCTGCCGGTGTTGCCTTTTTGCCGAATGGCTTGCATCTCTCGTTTAACATACAGAATGTGTACCAGACTCGTACGATCTACAGTGGGATGACGGTTCCTTCCTTGCAAGGTACTCCTTATTACGCTCCCATGTCCATGAATGGCGGAGATAAGAATGGAGTCAAGAAATTCAAGGGCGTGGCGTCCGTTCCGGTGTTGCCTTCTATTCAGGCGGCACTCAACTACGATCGGTGGGGCTTCCAGGCCAGTTTCGCTGTGACCGGTGGTGGAGGGAAATGCACGTTCAATGATGGGTTAGGGTCTTTCGAGCGTGCAGTGGCGATGGTTCCTGCGTTGTTGTATTCCCAGGGCATTGCCACGACGACACCAGGGTATTCGGTAGAAAGTTATATATATGGCAGGCAGTATATCTTCGGCTTACAATTGGGTGCGACCTATAAGGTCAATCCCCATTTGTCTGTCTATGGCGGCTTCCGTTTCCATTACATTACCAATAAGTATGAGGGAAGCATTACCAATATCTCAGCCAATATCAATGGTAATATGGAAAACCTCTATGATTACTTCGGCGATCAGGCAAGCACGTATTCCCAAATGGGATTCTATTATAAGATGCGTGCCTCGGAGATCTCAGACCCGACAACCAAGGCAAAGTATGAAGCTGTTTCCCAACAGTATTATCAGGGTGCTGCCAAGGCAGAGGCTGCCAAGACGCAATTCGCGGATAAGTATCTGAATTGTACCCAGACGGGATGGGGAATCTGCCCAATCATTGGCATTGATGCCCATTGGGACAAGTTGAATATTGCTGCCCGATTGGAGTTCACCAACAAGTTGAACATTCAGAACAACACCAAGCATGATGATACCGGTCTTTTCCAGGACGGTGTCAATACCCCTAACGACCTCCCAGGCATCGTGTCGGTGGGCGCGCAATACAGTATCCTTCCTCAGCTTCGTGTCATGGCATCCTACCATTATTATTTCGATAAAGATGCGCGGATGGCAAACGACAAGCAGAAATTGCTGAGTGGGAACACACAGGAATATTTGGGAGGCGCAGAATGGGATGTCACCAAGGGCGTTACCGTGAGTGCTGGCGCGCAACGCACAAGATATGGCTTGGGCGATGGCTCCTACCTAACCGACATGCGGTTCGTTACCCTTAGCTAGTCCGTTGGTTTTGGGGCTTGCATCAAAGTGATGAAGAATGTGAAGGCGAACATCGCTTATTTTTGGACGAACTACGATAAGAAGGACAAGTCGTATACAGAGACCATCCAAAATGTGGCGGTCAACTGTACCGACCAGTTCACCCGTACCAATAAAGTACTTGGCGTGGGTGTAGACATTGATATTTAAAGTTTAGAATCAGGCTCCTTGTGCGGCATCTAATAAGATGCCGTGCAAGGAATTCCCATGGCAATCACGCGGTCGCGGATGGCATTCAGTTGCTCTGGGGAAGCCTTTTGCAGGTCATGGTCTGGGGTCTCACGGTCGATGGTGTAGATCATCACCTCCATGGGCGTGATCTCCCGGACGGCTTCAAGCCAAGGCCCAACGAACTCCTCACCCGTGTCATCCACGTCCTCCCCGTCCATGGTCCCTTTCATGAACATGGTTTGAATAATGACATGCCCATGGAATGATTTCAGATGGTCTATGATTTCTTTTACATCGTAGGCTGGATTGACAGGGCGATCTACCTTATTTATATAGGCAGGGTCGACGGTGTCTAACTTCAAGATATTGTTATCCACTTTCATCAGGGCATCCCGGACGGCCGACTTGTAGATGAACGTGGAATTGCTCAAGACCGAAACTTGGGCTTGAGGACAATATTGATCACGTAAGCGAATCGTATCTTCAATGATTTCTGGGAAGTGGGGATGACCAGTTGGCTCTCCATTCCCGGCAAATGTGAGGACATCTGGTTTCAGTCCGTCTCTTTGCATCTCTACCAATTTAGCTTCTAATTTCCTTGCTACTTCCTCCCGTGTGGGACGGGGAAGGGTAGGGCGACGATCCTTATTATACCCACACTCACAATAGATACAATCGAACGTGCAAACTTTGCCATCTGCAGGCATTAAGTTGATTCCCAAAGAAATTCCCAATCTGCGGCTATGGATAGGACCGTAGATGGGAGAAGGATAGATTACTGTTGACATAATGATAACATTTGTTGCGGCAAATTTAGATAAAAATATCGAGTTATCCGTCTGTTGGGACAAAAAACTTCGCTTCTGCGCACCTTTTCTCTCCATGGCAGAGTTCAAACAAGTTTGGCTCTGTTCATTTGGCTTAACGAAAACTTTATGTTTTCCTCATCAATGGGCGTAGCCTATATGAAAGGAAAACTTTTGGCAATGACTGGTGCTTGGCTTAGATCCTTGTGAGCAACTGGCAGTCGTCAAATGCTGTTAGGTCCTTGATGCCGGAAATCACAGACATCCACTGTTGATTGAACCGCACGAGGGCGGTATGGGGATATTCTGCCGCCATGCGCTCAAAAGGAAATCGGATGATGCCGGGCGTGTTGAAGCCCACGCCAAGTTCCAGAAGCACGAGACGGCTCTTGCAGTGCTGCTCCACAAATTCTTGATAGCGCCGGGCCTGCTCATCCCAGTGGTCGTCCTCTACAAAGCGGTCGTCAACACGCAGGTTGGGCACGAGCTTCTCGCCCGTCTCGGCATCGCGGGCTCTTATTTCCTGAAGATCCTCCCGTA
>CAJLYG010000091.1 GCA_905210845.1 uncultured Prevotella sp. | reverse complement strand
GAGAGGACATGTACACGCAAGAAGGACGTTGAAGGGCTTAGTTGCGGATTTGAGGGTCACTCATCTGAGAACTGCTTGATCCGCTGTTCTTCCGAGAGCTTACAAACCAAGAGCGTATCATCTTTCTCTGCCACGATATATCCATCCAGTCCTTGGATAACGACTTTCTTCTCCTGAGTAGTATGGATAATGCAATTATGTGAGTCGTACATGGAAATATTCTTTCCTATGCAACTATTGCCGTAGAGGTCGCGTTTGGTCTGCATGAGCAGGCTGCCCCATGTACCTAAGTCGCTCCATCCGAAATCAGCTGGGCAGACGAAGATCTCCTCTGCCTTCTCCATAATAGCGTAGTCGACCGAAATATTCTCGCACTCTCCGTAGCGTCTGTCGATCTCCTTCTGCTCATCAGGTGTCCCATAAATAGGCAACATACTCTCAAACACCTTGCTGATGGCTGGCTGATAGATACGGAAAGCATTGACGATTGTCTCAACATTCCAAATAAAGATACCTGCATTCCAAAAGAAGTTATTCTGCCGTATATAGGACATTGCCGTCTGAAGGTCGGGCTTCTCACGGAATGTATCCACGCGGAAGATTTCCTTATTACGAGGGCTACTGGTTGTCAAGTCGGCCTGAATATATCCATATCCTGTCTCTGGTCGTGTTGGTTTCATGCCCAAGGTGACGATAGCATCAGTCTCACTGGTAAATTGCAGGCAGGAAACAATGACTCGCCTAAATTCCACAGGATTGGTAATTAGATGGTCACTGGGAGTAACAACAACATTCGCCTTGGGGTCTTGCGACTTGATTTTCCAGCTCACATAAGCTATGCATGGCGCTGTGTTCCTACGAGCAGGCTCTAACAAGATATGACTGGCTGAGACTTCCGGCAGCTGTTCCTTCACAATACCAGCATATTTGACATTGGTGACAACCCATACGTTCTCAGGAGGACAAATGCCCTCAAACCGGTCATAGGTCAGTTGCAACAAAGAACGCCCTACTCCAAGGACATCAATGAACTGCTTAGGCTTGTCTGCTGTGCTCATCGGCCAGAAGCGACTGCCTACGCCACCTGCCATGATAACTACATGATTATTCGTACGACTCATAAGACTTTCATTTAATAAAGTACAAAGATAGCACAAAAAGGTTTATGATCCAAATAAAAAAGGCTTTTCTTTCTGTCTTCAATCCTCATCTGGAAATAAGGGCAAGGACTGGTCTTGATGTTGCTGATCCTCCTTTGAGTCTAAATCCGCATCATCTGTAAACTCCAGCATCAACTGCCTTAACTCACAAGAGTCTACATTCAACCTGTAGATACCTCTTCCCCCTACGCGCTGGATCATAGAGTCTGGCATTTTGGAATGACGAATCAAATATTGAGATACATCATGATGCACCTCCTCATACGAGATCGTGTTAAAGAAGGAGTTACACGCATTGAAAACGTGACGGGAAATCTTCCGAACGGATAAGCCCTCGCCTGACGCAGCCTGAAGTATCTGTATAATTTCTTTTTCGTATCTCATTCCATTGTACAAAAAAAAGCCGCAAGTTTTAGTAGCTTGCGGCTCTTTTTTATTTTTTCTACTTAAGCGAGAGCTACCTTTTCACCCTCATCCTTAATCTTGCCTTCCTTGAAAAGCCATCCCATACCTAAAAGAGTTTCCTCTTCGCTGATGTGGGCAGCCTTAGCGATTTCTGCTACTGTAAGTGCCTTGCCAGCTGTTGCCAAAGCTTGATAAACGTCACCAGCCTTAAAGCCTACGTTCTCAGCATTGATTACTACAGCAGCTTTCTTCTCTGCTGCCTTCTTCGGAGCTGCAGCTCTTCTTGCTGTGGTCCTCTTAGCAGGGGCTGCCTTTGGTGCAGCTGCCTTCGTTGTTGCTTTCTTTTCTGCCATAATGTTAGTAATTTAAAATTACCCGTCTCTCAAAAACTAACGGTTTCTTTATAAACAGTGCAAAAGTACAACTTTATCTTGACACTTGTATCATTTTTTCGCAAAAAAGTGCATCTTTATTGGCCAGATTTCTTCGTCTTGCTATTTTTCTTGATCTAAATCAACTTTTAGATGCAACTCTTCAAGTTGCTTGGGTTCCAATTCCGAAGGTGCATCCAACATGACATCACGACCACTATTGTTCTTAGGAAAGGCAATACAATCGCGAATGGAATCTAATCCAGCAAGAATGGAGACGAAGCGATCAAGGCCGAAAGCCAGTCCTGCATGAGGAGGCGCACCATATTTAAAGGCATTGATCAAGAAGCCAAACTGAGCCATGGCACGCTCTGGCGTGAAGCCCAACACTTGGAACATCTTCTCCTGAAGCTTACTATCGTGGATACGCAAACTTCCGCCCCCCACTTCAATGCCATTGCAGACGAAATCATAAGCCTTGGCACGCACTTTCTCGGGATGCTCATCCAACAATGGGATATCATTGGGATTAGGCATGGTAAAAGGATGGTGGGTAGACATCAGGCGCTGTTCTTCCTCACTCCACTCAAACAAGGGGAAGTCAATAATCCACAAGCATTTAAAGACATTCTTATCACGTAGCCCCAAACGGTCTCCCATCTCCAATCGAAGAGAGCACAACTGGACGCGTGTCTTGTTGGCATTGCTTCCACTGAGTATCAGGACCAAATCCCCATCCTTGGCGCCAGTGGTTGCCTTTACTTTCTGTAGCACCTCAGGAGAATAGAACTTGTCAATGGAACTCTTCACGGTACCATCTGCATTATACTTGATATAAACAAGTCCCTTCGCGCCGATCTGGGGTTTCTTCACAAAGTCAGTCAACTCATTCAGTTGCTTGCGGGAATAGTCAGCGCAACCCGGTACACAGATACCACCAATATAAGTGGCTTCATTGAACACGCTGAACTCTCCCGTGCCCTTTAGGTCGTCCATCAATTCTACGAATTCCATTCCGAAACGCAGGTCTGGCTTGTCACTACCAAACCGCTTCATGGCTTCTGCCCATGTCATCTGCTGCAACTTAGGCAGTTCAACGCCCCTGATCTCACGGAACAGATGTCGCGCCATCTCTTCAAAAAGATTGATGACATCATCTTGGTCGACGAATGACATCTCGCAGTCGATCTGTGTAAACTCCGGTTGTCGGTCTGCGCGTAAGTCCTCATCACGGAAGCACTTGGCAATCTGGAAATAGCGATCAAAACCTGAGATCATCAGCAACTGTTTTAAGGTCTGAGGACTTTGGGGCAAAGCATAGAACTGTCCTGGGTTCATGCGCGATGGAACGACAAAGTCGCGGGCTCCCTCTGGCGTGCTTCCAATCAGCACAGGAGTCTCCACCTCAATAAAACGATGCGAATCAAGGAAGTTACGGATCAGAATTGTCATCCTATGGCGTAATTCCAGATTCTTACGGACGCAAGGGCGGCGCAGGTCCAGATAACGGTATTTCATCCTGATATCATCCCCTCCATCAGTATCATCTTCAATGGTAAAAGGAGGAGTGATGCTCTCGCTCAGGATATTTAATTCTTTAACCAAGATCTCGATGTCTCCTGTGGACAGGTTGGGGTTCTTGCTCTGTCGCTCACTGACAACGCCCTTCACCTGAATGCAGAATTCCCTTCCAAGCTTATTGGAACGGTCACAAAGATCCTTGTTGTCTGCTTCGTTGAAGACCAACTGTGTAATACCATATCGGTCACGAAGATCAACGAATGTCATGCCTCCCATTTTTCTACTGCGCTGGACCCATCCAGCGAGCGTAACATTTTTCCCGGCATCAGAGAGACGAAGCTCTCCACAAGTATTCGTTCTATACATATTATGTAACGTTATGTTTATTTGTCAATTTCCATCTATAGGCATGGATTTGCAAAGGTACAGCAAATCAAGGGAATGCCAAAACATTTCTCCTGTTTTTTATTGCCCCAAGGTTGCTGCTCTTACCCTACTCAGTGTTTCCGGTGTCATCTGCAGATAGTTGGCTATATAGACCAACGGTGCACGGAGCACTACCTGTGGCATTAGTTTACACAATTTAAGATATCTATCCTGCGCCGTTTCAAAGCGCACGAGGTCGGCATGTACCTGCGAAATGATCAGGCTCTCTTCTAATATCTTGCGATAGAGGATTTGAATGTTCACATGATGCAACGCCACCTCTTCCAATCTCAATTTCGGGAGCGCATAGATCATCGTAGGTTCCAAAGCTTCTACCTGTAAACGAGTGGGTTCTTCCCTAAACAAGCTCTCTATGCACATGAAGATAGAATGGTCTGTCCCCAAATGTTCTGTCAGTTCCTTCCCATTCTTGAAATAGAACTGCCGGATCAGTCCTCGATCTATATAATAGATATGCTGACAGACCTCCCCTTCTTTGAGGATCATCTCTCCCTTGGCATATTTCATGGGAACGAGTATGCTCTCCAAGATATCCAGTTCATCGTGGGTCATAGTACTGTACTTACGTGCCAGTTCCCTTGCGATGTCCCGAGTCGTGTTTGCAAGTTCTTTCATGATTACTTCCTTATTATCTATAAATCAATCTAATTTCAATACTGCGAGGAATGCCTTTTGCGGTACCTCCACATTGCCAATTTGCTTCATGCGTTTCTTACCACGCTTCTGCTTCTCAAGCAATTTTCTCTTACGGCTCACATCACCGCCATAGCATTTTGCCGTGACATCCTTGCGCACCTGTTTGACTGTCTCGCGGGCAATGATCTTCCCCCCGATAGCCGCCTGGATGGCGATATCAAACTGCTGCCTGGGTATGAGCTCCTTCAACTTCTCACACATCCTACGTCCAAAAGGCTCCGCATTGTCATAATGGGTAAGCGTGGATAGGGCATCTACGGGCTCACCGTTCAACAGAATATCCAACTTCACCAACCGAGAAGGGCGGAAACCATCAATATGATAGTCAAAAGACGCATAGCCTTTCGAGATACTCTTCAACTTATCATAGAAGTCTATCACGATCTCACCCAACGGCAGGTAGAAATGCAGTTCCACACGATTTCCACTGACATATTCCTGATTGATCAGTTCTCCACGCTTATCTAAGCATAATTTCATGATTGGGCCTATAAAATTGGTGGACGTGATAATGGTCGCCCGAATATAGGGCTCTTCAATATGATCAATCAAGGTCATGTCAGGAAGCCCTGAAGGATTGTGTACCTCTTTGACATTTCCTTGCTTGTCGTAGACTTGATAAGAAACATTGGGTACGGTGGTGATGACATCCATATTGAATTCCCGGTCAAGGCGCTCCTGCACGATTTCCATGTGCAATAATCCCAAGAAGCCACATCTAAACCCAAATCCCAACGCCACGGAAGACTCTGGAGAAAAAGTCAGGGAAGCATCGTTAAGCTGTAACTTCTCAAGCGACGACCTCAAGTTCTCATAATCAGCAGGGTCAATGGGGTAAACGCCAGCAAACACCATGGGCTTCACCTCCTGGAATCCTTCAATTGCTTTCTCACAAGGACGGTCGACATGGGTAATAGTATCTCCCACCTTAACCTCTGTGGCATCCTTTATGCCACTGATAATATAGCCTACTTCACCAGCATGCATCACCTGACGTGGGATCATGTCCATCTTCAGAACGCCCACCTCATCAGCAACATACTCCATGCCCGTATTAAAGAACTTTACCTTATCCCCTTTCCTCAAGGTGCCATTTTCAATCTTAAAATAAGCGATGATACCCCGAAAGCTATTAAATACGGAATCAAATATCAATGCCTGCAAGGGAGCGTTGTCATCTCCTGAGGGATGTGGGATTCGCTTGACGACAGCTTCAAGAATAGCCGGCACGCCCTCACCTGTCTTGCCAGAGGCACGTATGATGTCTTTCCGGTCGCAGCCAATCAGGTCGATGATCTCGTCCTCCACTTCGTCAGGCATGGCACTGGGCATGTCAACCTTATTAATCACCGGAATGATTTCTAAGTCGTGGTCAATAGCCATATATAAATTCGAGATGGTCTGCGCCTGAACGCCCTGAGTAGCATCCACGACAAGAAGTGCACCCTCGCATGCGGCGATGCTACGGGATACCTCATAGGAGAAATCCACATGTCCCGGCGTGTCAATCAGGTTGAGTTCATAGTTCTGCCCTTCAAGCGCATACTGCATCTGGATGGCATGACTTTTTATCGTAATACCTCTTTCTCGCTCCAGGTCCATGTCATCAAGCATCTGTCCCTCTGTAATCTGGATTGTCTTCGTATATTCAAGAAGACGATCCGCCAAGGTGGATTTGCCATGATCAATATGGGCGATAATACAAAAATTCCGTATTTGATTGATATGCTCCATTGTTTTCTCTATCCTAATGAAGTACAAAGATATAAAAAAATACGTTGATACCCTTGAAAGAAGGACACCAACGTATTTTTTTTAATTAATTTTAAAACCTTATTTCAGATTGAATTTACCATTTTCTCCGTAGATCTTGTCCTCGCGGAGCAACCAACCGAGACCAAGATAAAGATTTCTGTCCGTTTCTTTAGTGGACTTCTTCAATGCCTTGAGGTCCTGTCCTTCATTTTCATTTAGAGCGTTCCAGATCTTACCTGCAACCTCACCTGCTATTTCTTTCATATTTGGCTGATTTATTATTGATGTTGCAAATGTACTACATTTCCATCAAATCGCCAAATTTCTTGAAATTTCTTGATTTATATCAAAATAAAAATGTAACTTTGCACAACTTAGGTTCAAAGGAATATGAAAAAGATAATCATCTTACTGATAGGAGCATGCTTCATGGTCTCCTGCCGCCACGAGTCGTTGGAAGACCGAGCGGCACGGGAAGCAAAGGAATATACAGAAAAATATTGTCCAACGCCCATTGAGAACTATACTCGGACAGACAGCATCGTCTTCGACAAGAACACAAGGACCTATTATTACTTTTGCACGTTGACAGACAAAATGGATGACAGTGCCATTATCACAGCCAATGCCAAAAGCATCAGGACAGCCCTTGCCACAGGAATAGCCAAAGACACGAAGACAAAGGCCTATAAGGATGCTGGATTCAACTTTGCCTACGTGCTCCATTCCCAAAAGCGTCCTCAGCAAATTCTCTTCCAAGCGCTTTTCACGCCTAAAGACTACGATTACAAAGTTAATTCTCATAAATAAGAAGAAGGGCTGACCTTCATTGAGATCAGCCCTTCCTATATTCCGATATTTATTTAAGCTTCTTCATCCGTCTCAGGAGCTGGTTTCATATTCGTATAAACAGTCTGTACGTCGTCAAAGTCTTCGAGCTTCTCTACCATCTTGTCAATGGTCTCGCGCTGCTCGGCAGTTACGTCCTTCAGGTCATTAGGGATATAAGTAAACTCTGCCCCGGTAACTTCAAACCCATCTCCTTCAAGGTGTTTCTGAATATCGCCAAAACTTGTTGGTGCGCCATAGATGGTAATCTCTCCGGTCTCCTCGTCCTCATCAAACTCGTCCTCAACGCCATAGTCAATCAGGTCGAGAATCAGGTCATCCATGTCCATTCCTTCTTTCTTCTTAAAGGTGAACACGGCTTTGTGGTCAAAAAGGAAAGACAGGGAGCCGGTCGTGCCCAAGTTACCATTGAACTTATTGAACACTGAACGCACATCAGCGACCGTACGGGTCGTATTATCAGTTAGCGTGTCAACGAGGATTGCCACTCCATGAGGACCATATCCCTCATAGGTAACTTCCTTGTATTCACTCTGGTCCTTACCCATTGCATTCTTGATGGCACGCTCGATGTTATCCTTTGGCATATTCTCGCGCTTGCAGTTTGCAATGATCGCACGCAGTCCAGGGTTATTCTCTGGATCAGGGCCACCTGCCTTGACGGCAATAGCGATCTGCTTACCTAATTTTGTAAATGTACGGGCCATGTGACCCCATCTTTTCAGCTTGGTAGCCTTACGATATTCAAATGCTCTTCCCATTGGAGTAATTTTAAATTGTTTTTATTTGTTTTGATTCTGATTATCTTAGTTCCGCGCCCAACTTGCTCTTCAGGTTATGGATGAGTTTATTCATAATAGCATCGATTTGCTTGTCATTCAGAGTTTTTTCCTCATCCTGGATAATGAAGTTCACCGCATAACTCTTCTTGCCTTCCGGTAGGTTCTTGCCTTGATAAACATCAAACAGTTCTACCTTCTTCAAAAGCTTCTTCTCACTCTGACGGGCAATCTGCTCAATCTGTTCGAATTCCACATCAGAATCGATCAACAATGCCAAGTCACGGCTAACTGCCGGATATTTCGGGATATCCGTAAATTCCACTTTATTCTTACGGATTGCTTTCATGACAGCCTGCCAGTGGATATCTGCAAAGAAAACATCCTTATCAAGATCAAACGCCTTCTTCAACTTCAAGCTGACAATTCCCAATTCTGCCAAGACTTTTCCACCCCTGTTCTGAAAGGTCAATCCCTTTGAGAAGATATCATTATCACTATCGACGATGACATACGATCCTACAGGAACACCCAATCTGGCGAATATATTCTCTACGTATGCCTTCAGCTCATAAAAACTACTTTCTTCATTTTGATGTGCCCAAGAACCTTCCACGCGCTTGCCGGTCACCCAAAGTCCGAGATGGTTCTCTTCGGAATAAGCCTTTACAGGATCTTCTACAGTATGTTTTTCGGGATGGAAATGATAGCAATTGCCAAACTCAAAGAACCTCAGGTTGGCATTCTTATGGTTGACATTACGGACGATGCTCTCCAATCCCCCAAACAATAAGGTCTGCCGCATCACGCCAAGATCTGAACTCAGGGGATTCATTACCTTCACCGTCGTTTCCTCTGTATATTTGTTCAATGACTGATAGTATGCCGTCTTGGTCAGCGAATTGTTCATGATTTCATTGAACCCACAGCCGACCAATTGCTCACTGATGATGTTCTCAAGAACATGCTCATGATCCTCTTCACCTTGGATGGTCAATGCTGACTTCAACTGTGTTGGGATCTCCACATTATTATATCCATAAATACGCAGGATATCCTCTACTACATCACAAGGGCGCTGTACGTCTACACGATAGGCTGGCACTGTCAGGTCCAAGCCTTCTTCCGTTTCATTGTCGATGCCCATTTCCAGACTGGTAACGATACTCTTAATCGTCTCTTTGCCTATTTCCTTACCAATTAGCCTATGGGCATATTCATAGTTCAAGTGGACCTTAAAATCCGAGATCGGATTGGGATAAACATCCTTGATTTCCATAGATACCTTTCCACCTGCCAACTGCTTGCATAAAATAGCAGCCTGTTTCAAAGCGTATATAGTGCCATTGGGATCAATGCCGCGTTCAAAACGATAACTGGCATCCGTACTTAATCCATGACGGCGCGCACTCTTCCGAATCCAGGTTGGATGGAAATAAGCGCTTTCCAACACTACATTCTTGGTTGTCTCGTAGGTACCACTTCCCTTGCCGCCAAAAATACCTGCTATACACATCGGTTCCTCTGCATTGCAAATACTGAGGTCATGCTCGCCTAAGATGTGCTCTTGCCCGTCAAGGGTTACGAACTTTGTCCCCTCAGGTTGCGTACGTACCACGATTTTATGGCCTTTCACCATATCAGCATCAAAGCAGTGCATCGGCTGGCCGTATGCCATCATGACATAATTCGTAATGTCTACTATGTTGTTAATAGGACGCAGCCCGATAACCGTCAACTTATCCTGAAGCCATTTTGGACTTTCTTTCACCTCACAATCCGTGATACTTAGACAAGCATACCGCCGGCAGGCATCAGTATTCTCAATTTCCACATCAATGGGAAGATCGTGATTGTCGACGGCAAACGCGTTGCAATCCGGCCGATGTAAGGATGTCTGATAACCTCTCTGCACAAGCCAGGCATATAGGTCACGTGCCACGCCATAATGGCTGAGCGCATCTCCACGGTTCGCCGTGATATCAATCTCGATGATCCAATCACTCTCCAAGTGATAATATGCAGAAGCAGGCTGACCCACGGGGGCATCGTCGGGGAGGACGATAATGCCACTATGGTCCGTCCCTATCCCGATCTCATCCTCTGCACAGATCATGCCAAAGCTATCCACTCCGCGGAGACGTGACTTCTTGATCGTGAATTCCTGATCACCATCGTAAAGCACGCAACCCAAATCGGCTACGATAACTTTCTGGCCTGCCGCTACGTTCGGAGCACCACACACGATCTGCTGGGGTTCACCCTTTCCTAAGTCCACCGTCGTCACATGTAAGTGATCAGAATTAGGATGCATTTCACATGTAAGGACTTTTCCGACATATAATCCCTTTAGACCACCCTTGATAGTCTGTTTCTCCTCAAGAGCATCCACTTCAAGTCCACAGGATGTAAGCGCATCAGCTGTCTCCTGGGGAGTAAGATCAAAATCGACGTACTCTTTCAGCCATTTGTAAGAAATGTTCATATTTTGTATTTTGTATATAATCTTAAACCTTGCAAAATTAATAAATTATACTGACGTGACAAAACGATTTGGGAGAATTAACGCAGCCAAGCCAAGAACATTTGCCCGAAAATTGCTTAAGGCTGATCAGATTGTAATGCTTATTCATCAACAAATCGCAAGAGGAAATCGATAGCGCCATATACGCCCATTCGCGTAACGTCCAAGGTCAAGTCGTAATTACGGGCATCATACCAGTCTTTCCCCGTAAAAGTCTTCGTATACAGCTCCCGTGTATAATCATTATCCTCTATGAGGACACGGGCTTTGTCCTCATCAACTTTATACCGATCTTCAATACGGGCAATCCTGCGATCAAGTGAAGAATGAATAAACAGGCTTAGCTTATTGGGATGTTGTCGAAAGACGTCAAAGCCACAACGCCCGACGACTACGCAGCTCTCCTGCCCTGCAATTCGCTTCATGGCATCTGCTTGTGCATAGAACAATTGCCGAGAGGTAATTTCCCGTGGATTTACTTTATACTCGTGCATGCTCATGAAACCTTGATAGAATTGGGAAAAATCATCCCACCATGACGGGCGGCGTCTCTCCAACCTTTGCGCCTCCTTCTCTGTCAAATGGAACTTGTCAGCCACAGCCTGAAGAAGTTGCTTGTCTATGAGTTTCACGCCCAACCGATCTGCCAGTTCCTGTCCGATCTCATGACCGCCGGTACCGAACTGG
>CAJLYG010000090.1 GCA_905210845.1 uncultured Prevotella sp. | reverse complement strand
GCGCAGCTGGAAGAGGTGTTCGAACCGGGCGTGGTTGCACATCAGTGGCAGGTCGCGCCAACTATGGATCCAGTTGCGATAAGTGTTCCAGATAATGGTTTCTGACGTAGGACGGATGATCAGTTCCTCGTCTAATTTCGCCTCTGGGTCGACAACCACGCTCTTGCCATCCTCGCTTGTCTTCAGGCGGTAATGGGTGACAACGGCGCATTCCTTGGCGAATCCCTTGACGTGTTCAGCCTCACGGGACAGGAACGACTTAGGGATCAACAGCGGGAAATAGGCATTTTGCACTCCTGTTTCCTTGAACATTTTGTCTAATTGCTGTTGCATCTTTTCCCAGATTGCGTATCCATACGGCTTAATGACCATACAGCCACGCACGGCTGATTGTTCTGCCAGGTCAGCCTTTACCACCAAATCATTGTACCACTGACTATAGTTGTCAGCACGTTTGGTGAGTTCTTTTAGTTCTTTTGCCATAGTTATGTATTGTATGTTTTAATTTTCTTTATAGGGAAAATCCTATCTCATGATAGGAGATTTCCCTGCCACAGAATCCAAGTATTCTGTAATTTTGCTGCAAAGTTAGTGAAAAGGAGTGAAATAAATCATCAAATAGATGAAATAAATAAGAGGTATACAGAAAAAAAGAATTATCTTTGCATAAAGAAAGAATCGTATTTAACATTTAAAGTATAAAGATTATGAAGAAGTACAACTTTATGACACTCGTCATGTGTCTCGCTTTGGTCTTTGGCAGTTGTTCTACCAAGACAGGTACAGGTGCCCTCATTGGAACAGGCGGTGGTGCGCTGCTGGGTGGCATTATTGGTAAGATAGCTGGTAACACGGCTGTAGGCGCTGCGATAGGCGGTGCTGTAGGAGCCGGTGCTGGTGCCATCATTGGCAAGCACATGGACAAGGTTGCTGAAGAGGCAAGGCAAGTCCAGAATGCGAAAGTGGAAGAGGTAACGGATGCCAATGGTCTGAAGGCGGTGAAGGTGACCTTCGACAGTGGAATTTTGTTTGCCACCAATAAAGCAACGTTGAACACGGCCTCTAAAAACAGCTTGTCTAAGTTCTCGCAGGTCATGAAGAACAACAGTACCTGCTATGTGGATGTATATGGACATACCGACTCTACAGGTAACGATGGCATCAATATCCCGTTGAGCCAGAACCGCGCGCAGTCTGTTGTCAGCTATCTTGAGAGCTGTGGCGTTCCTGCTTCCCAGATTCAGAAGATCGAAGGCAAAGGCAGTTCTGAGCCTGTTGCTGACAATTCAACGAAGGCTGGTCGCCAGCAGAATCGTCGCGTGGAGGTTTATCTCTATGCATCCCAGGCAATGGTGGATGCTGCCAATAATGGAACATTGAAATAATACAAACTATGGATTGATGAAAGGGCAGGTATTCCATCCGAATATCTGTCCTTTTGCTCGTTTACAGACACGATGAAATTAGTTGCAAAGATTTTCAAATGGTGCTTGGCCTTGTTCTTCAGCACTTCAATCTTAGCTGTAGTGGCCTATCGTTTCTTGCCTGTCTACCTGACTCCTTTAATGGTGATCCGGTGCTTTCAACAGGTCGGTGAGGGCGAAAGCATTAAACTGCACCATCACTGGGTATCCTTGGATCGTATCTCCCCACATCTTCCCGTTGCCGTAATGGCAAGCGAAGACCAACGGTTTCTACTGCATCATGGCTTCGACTATGATGCCATAGAAAAGGCCGCCAAGCATAATATGAAAGGTGGCAAGAAGCATGGGGCAAGTACCATTTCCCAGCAAACGGCAAAGAATGTGTTCCTCTGGCCGGGGCGCAGTTGGACGAGAAAGGGCTTTGAAGTGTATTTCACGGCATTGATAGAACTGATGTGGAGTAAACAGCGTATTATGGAGGTCTATCTGAACTCTATAGAGATGGGAGATGGTATCTATGGGGCGGACGCCTGTGCGGAATATCATTTCAACAAGACAGCCGCCGACCTGTCAAGGGCAGACTGTGCGCTGATCGCTGCCACCTTGCCTAACCCGAGGAAGTTCAGTAGCAAGTACCCCAGTGCCTATATGCGTTTACGGCAACGGCAGATCGAACAGAACATGAAATTCATCCCATCCTTCCCCAAGGAAGGCGAGGACTACGACCCTCATACCGCCGCAGGTGGTGTTTACCGTCATAAGAGATAACATGGATTTACAGAAAGAACTCAATGACAGTCAGCGTGCTGCTGTCGAATACATGGATGGTCCGCAGCTGGTCATTGCCGGTGCGGGATCAGGGAAGACGCGCGTGTTGACTTATAAGATCGCTTATATTTTGGAGAAAGGCATCTCTCCGTGGAATATCTTGGCGCTTACCTTTACGAATAAGGCCGCGCGGGAGATGAAAGAACGGATCGGGAAGCTTGTAGGTGAGTCCTTGGCAAGGCAGTTGCATATGGGCACTTTCCATTCTGTCTTTTCCAGGATCTTGCGGTCGGAGGCTGTCCATTTGGGCTACCAGCCCTCGTTCACCATTTATGACGAGGCTGATTCTCGGTCTCTGATTAAGAACATCCTGAAGGAGATGGGATTGGACGATAAGACTTATAAGCCTGCTGTCGTCCATTCAGCCATTTCCAATGCCAAGAACATGTTGGTGTTGCCCGCGCAATATGCCATGGACCATGAGGCTTTGAGAAGGGATGCCTTGGCGCGGATGCCAGAATTGTATAAGGTCTATGCGACTTATTGCCAGCGTTGTCAGCAGGCTAATGCCATGGACTTCGATGACTTGTTAGTCAAAACCTTCCAACTCTTCCAGCAGTTCCCGGAGATTTGCCAAAAGTATGCCAGTCATTTCCTTTATGTCTTGGTGGATGAGTACCAGGATACGAACTTCGTGCAGCAGAAAATCGTCTTGCAGTTGACGAGGGAAAACCAGCACGTTTGCGTGGTAGGGGATGATGCCCAGAGCATTTATGCCTTCCGGGGCGCGCGCATTGATAATATCCTGAATTTCCAGAAGATCTATCCTTCTTGCCGACTTTTTAAACTGGAGCAGAACTATCGTTCCACAAAGCGCATTGTCTTGGCAGCAAATAGCCTGATCAAGAGAAATAGGGACCAGATTCCCAAGGAGTTGTATAGTGAGAACGAGGAAGGTGAGAAGTTGGTGGTGAAGGAGTCATACAGTGATGATGAGGAAGCCACGATCGTTTGTAATGATATCAAGAAGATCATGCGTGAGGAGCATGCCTCCTACGATGATTTCGCTATTCTCTATCGTACCAATGCGCAGAGCAGGAAGTTTGAGGAGTTGATGCGTAAACCTCATGTGGACATCCCGTACCGGATCTTTGGCGGGTTGAGCTTCTATCAGCGGAAAGAAATCAAGGATGTGATTGCTTATCTCAGGTTGGTTGCCAATCCAGCTGATGAGACGGCTTTCCTTAGGATTATCAATTACCCAGCCCGTGGGATTGGCAATACAACGGTATCCAAGGTCGCTGCCTGTGCTCGGGAGCATGGGGTGAGCCTATGGAGGGTGATCGCTGATCCTGTCTCCTATCACTTGGATGTGAACAAGGGCACCTTGGCTAAGTTGAATCTGTTTAAGGAGCTCATCAGCCATTATCTGATGGAGGTGTCTTCTGTGGATGTCTATACGTTGGGACAGGACATCATCAAGACCAGTGGTATCAGCAGTGATATCTTCAATGGCATTGATACGGAGAGCATTTCACGCCAAGAGAATTTGCAAGAGCTGTTGAATGGGATGAGTGACTTCGTGGCAGAAAAGAGAGAATCTGGTGATGAGGATCATGTCTTCTTGAATGACTACCTGCAGGATGTGGCGTTGATGACCGATCTTGACAGTGACGACGATTCCGACAGCAAGGTTTCGTTGATGACTGTCCATGCTGCCAAAGGACTGGAGTTCCCGTATGTGTTTATTGTGGGTATGGATGAAAACATCTTTCCCAGTCAGATGTCCATGGACAATCTCCGTGGGATGGAAGAGGAGCGTAGGCTGTTGTACGTGGCGATCACGCGTGCAGAGAAGCGTTGTATCCTAACGTGCGCGCGGAATAGGTATCGGTATGGGAAACCGGAATATTTCGTGCCCAGCCGGTTTATTAAGGATATCGACTCTCGGTATGTCGTCATTGAGAACGAGACAGATCCCGATGATCGGTCGGGTAGGTATTTCGGCGCGGAAAGTGCAGGCCACCTGTCGCGGTATCGGGATACATCTCCTTGCGATGAGGATATTGATCGTCCTTATACCGGTAGTCATCCTTGGGGACCAGAATATGCCCAGTTGAGCAACCGCATGCAGAATTCCCGACCCGTGGCGAGTCAGTCCCGCGCGGATCCTAAACCGAAGATCACTGCCCCGCGCCGACCGGAGCAGGCTGTCGATCCCTTCTCAGAGTCGTTCAAGCGCACTTTGGCACAACATGGTGGTAATCTCCGAAGGATTACCCATGCGATGACCCAAGGAGGGAGGACTCTCTCGGCATCGTCATCGGCACTATCTGCTGCAGGATCCGTTAAGGAAGGAGACGTCATAGAGCATCAACGGTTTGGGATCGGTACCGTCCTCAAGGTAGAGGGAACGGGTGAGAACGCCAAGGCTACCGTCCAATTCAAGAATACAGGGACCAAGCAATTACTGTTGAAATTCGCAAAGTTCAATATCTTGTCGTGATCCCTTAAAGAAACAAGCCTAAAGACTTTCGTCTTCAGGCTTGTCAATCGATGTATGTTTTTGGGGCAGATGGCTTTTCTTTCTGAGCCACGCTGCCTTTTTCTTTTCATATTCATCGCGGTGCCATTCTAAATAATTGTCTTCCATTACTTGTACTTACTATAGATGACACTGATCTGAATGGGATCGTTCGGGTTCTCACTGCCCCCCACTAACTTCGTACTTGTCAGCGACATATCATGCACCACTTTGGTCAAGACCTTGCTGGACGTACCGTAATAGGATGAGGAACTGGAGGTCGTATAGGTAGCAGTCACCGGAATGATCACCACTTTATTCCAGTTGGGAGACGTCTTGTCGCTCTTGTTCATGGCAGAAATCATGCCCGATATATTCGCGAAGGTATAGGTATTCGCTGTAGAGCTATATGCAGCAAGATAAGAGTTCTTGTTGTTAGGCAGCTCTGCATTCTCGAAGAACGAGTACAAACTGTCCCTCGGGATCATCATGATCGTTTGGGGGATATCTAAGTTATAGATGCTTTGGCTCTCGCTGTTCAACCTTGTCAGGGTTACTTTTGCGATATTGATGGAGTCATTCTCGTGTCCATTGCAGATCTCGTTGACCGGCAAGGTCAGCTCTGTGAAGATGCCAGCCGGGGTCTTCAGATACGTACAGGTATTGTCTGCAGCCAAGCGTTGTATGGTATTGCCATCGTTGGTCACCTTTGTATGCTGCAGCACCTCTTCAGTGCCCGAGAAAGAGGTTGTCCCGACATAAACGGTATCGCGCAAGCTGTCGTTCAACGTATGGTACTTGAAGTAAATGTTCAACTGGCTATTGCTGACGTATGCCATTGAGCCCAAACCACTCTGATACTTGAAATAGAAGCCAGGCACCACATTCTTGATGAACTGGTATGAGTTCTTGAAATATTCAGGATGGTCATAATACATCTGCATGATATAAGTACCGTAGTTATGATACTTTTTCCCGTTCTTGTCGGTATATTCCTTGTTCAGGGGGATCACGATGTTCGGGGTGTAATCAGAACTCTCTCGTGAGGATTTGTCCGTGTTCAGGTCGGTCAGGGTGTACATCTTATCTTCTTGGATTCCCTTCCCGTCGGTACGGACATAACCTTGGCTCATCGGGTCGAAGTTGGAATAGTAATTCTTGTTTTCCAGCATCGGATGATCCAGTTCATAAGCCTTTAGTTTCATGGGGTTCAGGCTGTCGCCATAGAAATTCGTATAGAATAAGCGGATCTCGCAAGAATCGGCAATGAATTTCCCATTGATCCTATTGACGATACTATCCTCGGAAGGGAACGTATAGTCTTCCAGCGTATGGAATTGCGTCATATAGTCGCCTGTAATATAAGCCCCAGTCTCCGGGTCGCGGATCTTTCCAAGGTAACCAATGGTGTTACGTGATAGGACAGAGTCGACGATGATGGATCGTGATGCGACCGTAAAGGTATCTGCTGATACTTCCAGGTGGTCCATGTTGTTCACCACGCTGGTTCCTATTCCGTCTGTGTTGTCATCGCAAGAAGCGAAAGCGAGAGTAGCAAGGGCAATGCCCGCTAAGTATTTTAATTCCATCTTTTAATGATAAAATGACAATTGAATGGTTTATTTCCCCGTGTCTGGACAGATCTGGTCGTAGAACGACTTGTATGCATCGGCAAAGTCCTCTCCTGGATAGTCCAATACTGGGCGACCTGAGTCCTTGGCATATTTCAGCAAGTCAGCATTCACGTCCTTTCCTGCCTCGACGATGCCATCGGAATAGTCGATGGCCAACTTGCCAAGTTCCATGAAGTCGAATTTCTCATTGTATTTGCTCAGGAGTGCTGCACGAGCCTCCCGGAATTCCACGCACCGCTTGAAGTTCTCCCCAAGGTCGTTCTTCAGCTGGTTTTGGAAGAGCGAGGTAACGACTTTCGTGTTGGCGAAAGACGGCTCTTCGTGATATGCAGTCTTGATATACAAGGGGATGACCGCGCTCATCCATCCCTGGCACTGGATAATATCTGGCACCCAGCGTAGTTTCTTGACAGTCTCTAACACGCCACGTGCAAAGAAGATGGCGCGTTCCCCATTGTCCGGATATTCCTCGCCTGTCTCGTCGACGGCCATCTGGCGTTTCATGAAGTAATCGTCATTGTCGATGAAGTAGACTTGGATGCGTGTCGTAGGAATGGAGGCAACCTTGATGATCAAAGGATGGTCGGTTTCATCGATAATAAGATTCATCCCAGAAAGACGGATCACCTCATGAAGCTGTCCTCTACGCTCGTTGATGTTCCCCCATTTCGGCATGAATGTACGAATTTCGAAACCGACTTCCTGCATCTTCTGCGGAAGATCACGACCCATGATTGACATTTCCGACTCGGGAACATAAGGAGAAATCTCCTGGTTGATGAATAATACTTTCTTAGCCATACTTTGTTATTTATGTTTCTATGGTGTTACAGGCACCATAAATCCTTTGCAAAGGTACAAAAAAAAAATCACATTTCGACTTTCATTACACTATTTTACTCTTTTGAAACACTTTATTGGCATATTTTTATAATTATTCTTTCTTGTTTAAGAAATTTGTTGTTACTTTGCAGCCCGTTAATTATAGTGCATCATGAAAGTAATTACAACAGTTAAAGGTTTACAAGACGAATTGTCAAGGGTCCGCCAAAAGGATCAGAGCGTTGGTCTCGTCCCCACTATGGGTGCCCTTCATGAAGGTCATGCGTCGCTGATCAGGAAAA
This sequence comes from uncultured Prevotella sp., assembly GCA_905210845.1. GTDB lineage: Bacteria > Bacteroidota > Bacteroidia > Bacteroidales > Bacteroidaceae > Prevotella. Next base: position 3,726 of record CAJLYG010000090.1, on the reverse strand, counting down.
GCGTGGAGGACAATGACGTGACTGTCGTGTCTGTATTCCTGAATCCTACTCAGTTTAATGATAAAGGTGACTTGGAGCGTTATCCCCGTAATCTTGATGCAGATTGCCGCCTAACAGAGAAAATGGGTGCGACCTTTGTGTTCGCGCCGTCTGTCAAAGAGGTCTACCCAACTCCGGATACCCGTCATTTTGAGTTCCCTCCTGTCACTACGGTCATGGAAGGGGCCAAGCGTCCCGGGCATTTCAATGGAGTTTGTCAGGTGGTAAGCCGTCTCTTCGACATCGTCAAGCCCAATCGTGCTTACTTCGGCGAGAAGGACTGGCAGCAGATCGCCGTGGTTAAGGCACTGGTGAAGTTCATGGGGGCAGACATCCAGATCGTGGAATGCCCGATCGTCCGGGAGGCTGACGGTCTTGCCAAGAGTAGTCGTAACATGTTGCTGACAGCAGATGAGCGTGCGATTGCACCTGCTATCTACAAGGCCTTGCAAGCAAGTGTCGACTATGCCAAGACTCATACCGTGCAAGAAACCCACGACCATGTCGTACAAGAGATCAATGCCGTGGATGGGCTTGACGTGGAGTATTTTGAGATTGTCGACGGGAACACGCTCTTGCGTGTGAACGATTGGGATGACAGTCCGTATGTTGTGGGCTGCATCACCGTGTATTGTGGCAAGACTCCTATCCGGTTGATCGACCATATTAAATACAAAGAAGCCAAATGATGATCGAAGTTTTGAAGTCGAAGCTCCATTGCGTGCAGGTGACGGAAGCCAACCTGAACTATATGGGCAGCATTACCATCGACGAGGACCTGATGGATGCCGCGAACATGATCGCGGGAGAGAAGGTGCAGATCGTCGATAATAATAACGGAGAGCGGTTCGAGACCTATATTATTAAAGGCGAACGGGGCAGTGGTTGCATTTGTTTGAACGGCGCCGCAGCCAGGAAGGTGATGGTGGGGGATACCGTCATTATCATTTCCTATGCCCTGATGGACTTCGAGGAAGCAAGGCATTTCCATCCGACAGTGGTCTTTCCCAAGGACAATAAGATCGTAAGATAAACAGAAAGAAAAAGCTCAGGCCACAGAGACCTGAGCTTTTTCTTTGTCGGAATGTATATATTGCGCATTCACTTATTCGATCACGACCAAAGGATCTTCCTCCATGACGCTCTGACCGACCTTGACGCAGATAGCAGTTACCTTTCCGTCCTTCTCGGTTTCGATGTTATTGGCCATTTTCATGGCTTCCAAGACGACGACAGTGTCACCTGCTTTGACCTCATCGCCCACCTTCACGTTGATGCCTGTGATCGTGCCGGGCAGTGGGGCTTTCACCGCATTGGCTGCGTTCACGTTGCCTGCGGCGACGGGAGCGTCGTCATTTGTCGTCTCAGCGGTTGGCTTACCTAAGACAACCTTTTCCTTCTTCGGTTCCTCTTCAGGTTCCATTTCCACCTTGAAGTTCTCACCGTTCACCTTCACATTGGCTACATTGTTCTCGATGTCGCCAATCTCGACCTTGTATTCCTTACCGTCGATTGTATATTTGTACTCTTTCATGCTTTGCTTGGTTTGGGCGTCATCGACAGGAACTTGGCGTTCCACAGGGTGTGACGCGGTTTGATGGTTATGATACCCGACTCCTTGTCGTGTACGTTGTTGCCCTTGAACTCGTGGAGAGCCAAGGCAATCGCAGCATAGATGTTTGGATCTTTCTTTGCCATATTCATGTTCCTTTCATATATGAGGATTACATCGGCATGCATCCATGCTTCTTGGCGGGGAGGCTTTGGCGCTTGCATTGCAGCTGAGCCAGTCCGCGACAGATGCGGAAACGGGTGTTGCGTGGCTCGATGACATCGTCGATATAGCCGTATTGTGCAGCCTGATAAGGATTTGCAAACATCTCCGTGTACTCGTCCTCTTTCTCGGCAAGGAACGCTTTCACGTCTTCCCCTGCCTCTTTCTTGGCCTTTGCCTCTTTTCCACAGAGAACGGCAACAGCACCGCTGGCGCCCATGACGGCAATCTCTGCTGTTGGCCAAGCAAAGTTAAGGTCGGAACGTAACTGCTTGCAGCCCATCACGATGTGGCTTCCACCATAGCTCTTGCGGATGTTGATGGTGATCTTAGGAACCGTTGCCTCACCGTAAGCATACAGCAACTGCGCTCCATGCAGGATGACAGCATTGTATTCCTGGCCTGTGCCCGGCAGGAATCCCGGGACATCGACGAGGGATACGATTGGGATATTGAAGGCATCGCAGAAGCGGACGAAGCGTGCGCCCTTCCGACTGGCATTCACGTCGAGGACACCTGCATACGCCATGGGCTGGTTGGCAACGATACCTACGCTCTGGCCGTTGAAATGCGCAAAGCCCGTGATGATGTTCTTGGCAAACTTCGGCTGTACCTCGAAGAATTCCCCGTTATCCGTGATCGCGGTGATCACCTTATACATGTCATAGGCCTTGTTCGGATCATCGGGCAGGATCTCGTTCAACAAGTCATCCTTGCGGTCGATCGGGTCGTTGCATTCCACGCGGGGAGCCTCTTCCGTATTGTTAGAGGGAAGGTAGCTCAGCAGTTTCTTGATCACTGCCATCGCCTCTTCCTCGGTCTTGGCGGTAAAGCTGGTCACGCCGCTCTTGCTGGCGTGGACGCTGGCACCTCCTAAGTGCTCAGAGTCGATGTCCTCTCCGGTCACGGTCTTGACGACTTTCGGACCTGTGAGGAACATGTAGCTGGTACCCTCAGTCATAAGAATGAAGTCGGTGAGGGCAGGGGAATACACGGCACCACCGGCGCATGGGCCCATGATGGCTGAGATCTGTGGGATCACCCCGCTGGCTAAGATATTGCGCTCGAAGATCTCTCCGTATCCGGCAAGGGCACAGATGCCTTCCTGGATACGGGCACCGCCAGAGTCGTTCATGCAGATGACCGGCGCGCCGTTCGTCATTGCCATGTCCATGATCTTGCATATTTTCTGCGACATGGTCTCACTCAGGGAACCGCCGTTGACGGTGAAGTCCTGGGCATAGACATATACCAATCGTCCGTCAATGGTAGCGGAGCCGGCTACGACACCATCGCCGAGATATTGCTTCTTGTCCATACCGAAGTTGTGGCAGCGATGCAGCTTGAACATGTCATACTCTTCGAAACTGCCTTCATCGACCAGCATGTCAATACGCTCACGCGCGGTGTACTTGCCACGTGCATGCTGTTTGTCGATGGCTTTCTGACCACCACCGAGACGAGCCTGTTCGCGCTTGGCGATCAACTCTTTAATCTTCTCTACTTGTTTACTCATAAATGTATGTTATAGTGTTTCTTGCTTCAAAATTCCTTGCAAAGATACGAATAATATCTGATATTGTAAATGTGTCAGGATAAAATTATACTCTTTTAGGTTTTTTGCTTGGATGCAAGAGATAAAATCTCTTCAAGACCTCTCCTAAGGGTGATTCCTTAGGTCATCATCACCTGAGTTGTAGGAGGTAACCTTTTGCCTCTCGGGAGATGGCCTTTTACGCGCCAAAAGATGGCCTTACACGCGTTAAAAGGTAACCTTTTGTAAATATTGATTCCACGGGTCACGCCCCGAGGCGCCTCCCTTGGCTTGGGCATGAAGACAAAAAAATAAAAACCAAAATAAAAAAATAAATCGTCGACGACGGCGGCGGACTTTTTTTCGAGTCGACGACGTC
>CAJLYG010000089.1 GCA_905210845.1 uncultured Prevotella sp. | reverse complement strand
AGGACTTTTATAAAAACAGCGAACAACGCCTGCAGGAACAGCAGAAAGAGATGGAGCGCAAGCGCCAGGAACTGGAACGTAAGAAGAGAAATCTATATAAGTAAATATACCTTGAAGTTAAGGGGCATACACCCCTTAACTTCTTTCTTTTATGTTACAAATCTAAAATCATCATGAACAAAACAATCGCAATCGCTGCGGCCGCCCTTCTCATAGGGGCTCCGCAAATGGAAGCACAGACAATGATTGGAAAGAGCAACATTACGTTGAAGAGTGACGTCATGACACCTGAAGCCCTATGGGCCATGGGACGTATTGGCGGCTATGCCGCATCACCGGATGGCAAGAGAATTGTCTATCAGGTGGGTTACTATAGTGTGCAACAAAACAAGAGCCATCAGGTCCTATATATCATGGATGCGGATGGCAAGAACCAAAAGCAACTGACGACAACTGCAAAGAGTGAGACGGATGCCGCATGGATCGACGGAGGAAAGAAGATCGCCTTCCTCTCCGATGGACAGTTGTGGAGCATGAACCCGGATGGAACAGGACGTACTCAGCTTACCCAAAGCAAGACTGACATCGAAGGGTTTAAGTTCTCTCCCGATGGCAAGCACGTGATCTTAGTCAAGAGCCTCCCCTACTATGGCACCATCAAGAAGAACCCAGATGACCTGCCCAAGGCAACGGGAAGACTGGTGACTGACATGAACTACCGCCACTGGGACCATTATGTAGAAAGCATACCGCATCCTTTCGTGGCACAAGTAACCGCCAACGGCGTGGACGAAGGCATCGATATTCTCCAGGGCGAACCCTATGAGTGCCCTACTGCCCCCTTCGGTGGCATGGAACTACTCGACTGGAGTCCGGATTCCAAATACATTGCCTATTCGTGCCGGAAGAAAGAAGGGGTAAAATATGCCATCTCCACCGACACGGACATCTTCCTGTATGATATCAACAGTAAGGCAACGACCAATCTCTGCAAGACAGCAGGCTACCAAGAACCAGCCATTGACGCAACCAAGTCGATGCGCAACCAAAGCGTCAACACGAAGTTCGGCAATGAGTTTGTAGGATATGACACCAATCCTAAGTTCTCCCCTGACGGAAAGAGCCTGGCCTGGTTGAGCATGAAACGCGATGGCTACGAGAGTGATCGCAACCGCTTAGTCATCCTCGACCTCTCCACCCTCTCAGGTACACGTCAATACCGGTTCGTATCTGAGGACTTCGATTCCAATGTCGACGATTACTGTTGGACACCTGATTCCAAGGCCATCTACTTCATCGGGGTCTGGCATGCCACAGAGAACCTGTACCGCATCAACCTCGCCAAGCCTGCCACGGAACAGTTGACCAACGACTGGGCCGACTTCGGTTCGCTGCAGATGCTGAATAGCAAGCAGATCTTAGCAGAACGCCATGACTACTTCCACCCAAATGACTTATACGTCATCACACCAGGAAAGACGATGAAGAAGACCATCCTGAAGCAGGTTACCGAAGAGAACAAGCCCATCCTCGACCAATTGGCAAAAGGTTCCGTGCAACAGCGTTGGACAACAACCACAGATGGCAAGAAGATGCTTTACTGGGTTGTTCTTCCCCCTCATTTCGATGCGAACAAGAAATACCCAACGCTACTCTTCTGCGAAGGTGGTCCACAGAGTCCAGTGTCCCAATTCTGGAGCTATCGCTGGAACATGTTCATCATGGCATCGCAAGGATACATTGTCATCGCACCTAACCGTCGTGGGCTTCCTGGCTTCGGCAGTGAATGGTGTGAGGAAATCTCAGGCGACTGGACAGGTCAGTGCATGAACGACTATCTCAGTGCCATCGATGATGCCACACAGAACCTGCCGTATGTCGACAAGGACCGCTTGGGATGTGTGGGTGCTTCCTTCGGTGGGTTCTCCGTCTACTATCTTGCCGGGCATCATGACAAGCGATTCAAGTGCTTTATCGCACACGATGGAGCTTTCAACTTAGAGTCGATGTACACGGATACAGAAGAGGTCTGGTTCTCCAACTGGGAATATGACGATGCATACTGGAACAAAGACCAGACTGCCAACGCCCGCAAGACGTATGAGAACAGTCCGCATAAGTTTGTCGACAAATGGGATACCCCTATCCTCTGCATCCATGGTGAGAAGGACTACCGCATCAATGTCAACCAAGGTATGGGAGCATTCAATGCCGCCAGACTGCGCGGGATCCCTGCAGAGCTGCTCATCTTCCCAGATGAGAACCACTGGGTGCTAAAGCCACAGAACGGCATACTTTGGCAGCGCACCTACTTCGATTGGTTAAACCGATGGCTCAAGAAATAACAAGCAAACATAAAATATCACAGAATAATCAGATTAATTATTATGGTAGAACAATTTCAAAAGAAACTGAGCGACTCTCCCGCCATGCGATGGACTGCACTCATCTTATTGGCTGGAGCGATGTTTTTCGCTTACATCTTTGTAGATATCCTATCCCCCTTGCAGGATCTATTGCAAACGCAACGAGGGTGGGATCCTGTGGCATACGGCCACTTCGCAGGTTCTGAACCTTTCCTGAACGTATTTGTCTTTTTCCTGATCTTTGCAGGAATTATCCTCGACAAGATGGGTGTGCGCTTTACCGCCGTACTCTCCGGTGCCGTGATGGTGATCGGAGCCACGATCAACTGGTATGCCGTCACCGATAGTTTTGAGGCATCAAGCATAAAGACATTCATGGACGGCATCCTGAACCTGCCGGATGCCTGGTGGAACATAACTCCATGGTATGCAGGGGAGCCAGCATCCGCTAAGCTTGCTGCTATCGGATTCATGGTATTCGGTTGCGGTAGTGAGATGGCAGGCATCACTGTCAGTCGTGGTATTGTCAAATGGTTTACCGGACATGAGATGGCACTTGCCATGGGCATTGAGATGGCCATCGCCCGCGTGGGTGTAGCCGTTGTCATGTTAGGCTCGCCCGTAATCGCAGCCATCACTCCTATCAGCGTGAGCCGCCCTGTTGCAGTCAGCCTGTTGCTCTGCTGCATCGGATTGATCAGTTTCATCGTCTATGGGTTCATGGATAAGAAATTAGATGCCCAGGGAGCCAAAGAGGAGAAGGACGATCCCTTCCGGGTAAAGGACATTGGGAAGATCTTGTCATTGCGAGCCTTCTGGATCGTTGCCCTACTCTGCGTGCTCTATTATTCAGCGATCTTCCCATTCCAGAAATATGCCATCAACATGCTACAATGCGACCTTCATTTCTCAGCGGTCGCAGCGGGTCGTGTATTCTTCGTCTTCCCCTTGGGAGCCGCAGCCGTTACTCCATTCTTAGGCAACTATCTCGACCATAAGGGAAAAGGAGCATCCATGATGATCTTAGGAGCCATCTTGATGATTGTCTGCCACCTGGTATTCGCTTTCGTCGTACCAGCCACACAATCCGTCCTGATCACCTTCCTTGCCATCATCGTCCTAGGAATCAGTTTCTCTCTCGTTCCTGCAGCCATGTGGCCATCTGTCCCAAAACTGATCGACAACAAGCTCTTAGGTTCTGCGTATGCACTGATTTTCTGGATCCAGAACATTGGGTTGTACGCCTTCCCAATGATCATCGGCAGTGTGCTGAAAGCCAGCAATCCCGGTATCACGGATCCTCTAAAGTATAACTATACCGTTCCGATGTGTGTCTTTGCATCCCTCGGTGTCGCAGCCTTATTGCTCGGTCTTTATCTCAAGATCATCGACCGTAAAGGTGGCTATGGACTGGAGGAGCCCAATATCAAGGAAGAACCCACACAAACGAGTGCACAGACAGAAGCTTAATCCAAGAGTCAACTAAGAAAGGGTTGATCTAACCATCATAAAAGGCAAAGTACAAGATTGATTTCTTATGCTTTGCCTTTTTTCTTTCTACCAAGAAAAAATCCCGGCACCATAGGTAGCCGGGATTGACATATCGGAAGAAGAGCTCCGTTTATTTAGCTACTTTCTCCAAACGTTTCATCATAGAGAACATAAACAGGGCGGAAAGCAGGCATAGACCTACGAACACCGACCATACGCACCACAGAGGAAGATCACCCCAAAGGTATCCACCGACACTGACAAGCACATTACCAAAGGCCGTAGCAACGAACCAGCCACCCATCATCATGCCCTTATACTTAGGAGGAGCCACCTTGCTGACGAAGGAGATGCCCATTGGACTCAACAGCAATTCACCAAAGGTGAGGATTAGATAAGTGCCAATCAGCCAATTGGCTGAAGCAAACTCAGCCTGATCCCCAGCAGCCTTTTGCTCATTCGGCGTGAGCAAGCCTTGTGAGGCAATGATCATCACGCAATATGCCACGGCAGCCACGAGCATGCCATAAGCAATCTTCCGGGGTGCAGAAGGCTCTTTCCCCTTCTTCGCCAAAGCTCCGAAAATACCAATGCTCACCGGGGTGAGGGCAACCACATAGAAGGGGTTGAACTGCTGGAAAATCGGGGCACTGACATCTATGGAACCATCTACACGAGAGTATTTCCAAATGAGGACTAAAACTGACAGCACGATAACCCCAGTTGCAATCAACTTCCCTTTCGATGTCTTGCTCTGGAACAAGGCAAACAGGGAATAGACAATAAAGATGATCATGACTAAGTTGACAACGTCAAAAGCCATGCTCTGCACGCCAGAAGCCGTCTTCTGAGTAAACTCATCCGCGAAATAAGTTAACGTCAGACCATTCTGATGAAAAGCCATCCAGAAGAAAATAACAACGGCAAAAACCAAGCAGAGAGCCACAATACGACTTTTTGTCTCCTGCGGGCTCAGTTCCTCTTCTGCCAATTCTTCCTTCGTCTTCTTCTCCCCTCCTTCTACGTTACGGAAGGTATAACGGAATCCGTAGTAGATTGCCATGGAAATGACTAACGACAAGCAAGCCACGGCGAAAGAGAAATGATAGGCATCATTGCTGGCATAGCCCAAACTTGTCTCAGCCCATTCCTTAATCTTCACGGCAGCAGTTGGGGCAAACAACGCACCAATATTGATTGCCATGTAGAAAATGGAGAAAGCAGAGTCGCGCTTGGCTGAATATTTCGGGTCATCATACAGATTGCCTACCATGACCTGCAAGTTTCCCTTAAATAGTCCCGTTCCAAAACTAATGAAGAATAGGGCTACTAACATACAAACCATTGCCATGGTATTCCCTCCTAAAGGGATGGACAAGAACAGATATCCAAAGAACATCACGATGATGCCAAGGGTTACCATTTTTCCATATCCGAACTTATCAGCAAGGATACCACCGATCAGTGGAAGGAAATAAACCAGGCTGAGGAAGATACTGTAAATCAATCCCGCCGTACCCGGAGTCAATCCGAAATTGGCTCTCAAAAACAATGCAAACACTGCGATCATGGTATAATAACCGAATCGCTCTCCTGTATTGGCTAACGCCAACGCATAAAGTCCTTTTGGTTGACCTTCAAACATAGATTATTAATTTTTAATGATATTATAGAATTATGTATTCCGTTATTTCTTTGTTCTTCTGATATCAAACAGATAAGACATCTTAATGACGATATTGCCAAGATTGGAACTCCCAAAGTAATCCCGCTTGCTGTCACCATACAAGTTGCCCAGTCCATAATAATACCGTGCCTCGACCAGGAAATGTCCTATCTTAGGAATCGTATACTCGAGTCCTGCGCCAGCCACGATGCCATAGTCGAACTTCTTCTCCACCGCCATCGTATCCTGAGCCACGATCGTATTTGCCCTGTCAGACAAGTTGATATCCTTGAAATCGAAGTTCATCTTCGTTGACTCACTCAAGTAAGCTCCCAACTGCGGTCCGAGGTTGACAAAGAACTGAGCGCCATGCCCTTCCTTTCCCCATGCTAAATGGGCAAGCAAGGGGATCTGAAGATAGTTGATAGTACGACTATATTCCTCCTTAACCCCCGTCACCTTATTGATGACCGGTTGGTCTTTAGCATCAAGAGGATTATCTTTCCATCCCACCTGGGCATAATTGATCTCGCCCTGAAGGGAGCAAATCGTACTAAAATATTTCTCCGACGTATATCGAATAGTTAAGCCTCCTGTAAGCCCACCGTGCTTCGACTGCACGACTTTCGGATTGAAGGAGACACTACTAAGGATATATCCACCGTTAACACCTATGGTCAAGTCGTCCCGATGCTGCCCGATCTGGGCATTCATGACCAGAGGCCAACCGATGAACATGGAAAGGAAAAAGAACAGTTTACGCATTCCCGTTAATAATTAATGGATTGGATTTGGTGGTCATAGGTGTAATGGATCAGCATGAAGTTTGCATTCAGCATCCCTCCATTCTCTATTCTATTAAAATGCAAGGGAGTCTGCAAGGGAGTATAAGCATTCTCTCCTTTCGTCCCTAAGAAGCTCTTCCCATACCGATGCAATCCCCTCAGGAAGAACTGTGCATGGTCATATCCCGTGATTGCAAATCGCGGAAGGGCATATTGCATCTCTGCCCCAAACCATTTGTGGTAAGCACGTTCCAACCGCTGTGTCGTCTGAGACAGGGGATTGTAGTAGAATGTGGTGGGTATATAAGTGTCATACTTATAGAAATCATCCAAGTTATATTTCGTATACATCAACCACTCCGTATAACCAAACATAGAGACGACGATGCCGGGATAGTTGACTGTCAGTCCGCTCAACTTCGCAAAGGCGACATTGAGCTCTGGAGACCTTCCGGTATTCAGGATCACGACATTGGGCTGGGTGCGACTAAATGCCTTGGCAAAGTTCTCCTCACTGCTTTTGAGATTGGTAATACTATACTTGATGCCCTTTTGGTCCAATCTATTACGAAGTCCAAAGGTAAAGATCCCTTTCTTACTGGTGGTATCATTACAATCAATGAATACTGGATGATGATGCCCGAACCTCTCCAAGAATGCCTCTATCGCCTTGTTGTTCAGACGGTCGGCACTCTGATAGACTTGAAAGATCTGGGCATTATCGTTCACATCCCCGCCTGTTATCGAGAATGGGATCACCATCTTGATATGATAAGTCTTGCAAAACTCCCCCAAGGGCTTCACCTGGCGGGTGTACAACGGTCCAAAGATAATATCACAATCCTTGGCGCCCTTCTCTAATAGAGTCTGCCGGATGTCTGCATCCAGTGGAACATTCCAAGCATGGACATCTGTGGAGATACCTGCATGCTTCAGGCTGTCACAAGCCATCAAGATGCCACGGTAATATTCAACCATCCGTTTTCCATCCCCATCCTGCTGATGCAGGGGGAGCATCACCCCTACTCTGATGGCACGCTTTCTCACATCCACGTCTGTCGGCTGCGTTGTCTTTTCCTTCACCGCTTTCTGAGCTTCTGGCTTAGCATAAGGAATGAAAAGGAGCGCGCCCTTCTTCAGGGCATAGCCCTCTTGCTTCATTTCTGGATTGGCATCCATAAGCTCAGGGAGAGAGAGCCCATACTGACGCGCAATCCCAAACAGGGTGTCCTTTTTCTTCACCTTATAGATATCCCTCCACTTGGTAGTCTGGGCAACTGCCACACTGCCCCATAAAAGGACCAAAGACAAGAATATGTATCGAAATGAAAGTCTCATCATTCTTCTTTTTATAAAAACTGAATGCAAAAATACAAAAAAAGAATGGCTAAATCAACAATAATCAGTAATTTTGCATAATTAAATCGGATAAAATGGATTTTAAGCATATATTTGCTCTTTCCCTTGCCCTGTTCTACGGATGGGCGGCACGGGCAAACGACACTACTCCCGTCATTAATCCGGTGTTCACTTACACAGATAGCAACGGGGCAACAGAGGAGGCGACTTCCTATAGCGGGTCAGCTCCCTTTATCGCTACGTTTTCTTCTGGCACTGAACATGCCGATGGATGGTCATCTTATTATGAATGGAGGTTCTATGCCTCGGGGGATACCCTCCCCTACCTTATTCGGTATGAAGAGCAGACATCCTACACCTTCAACAAAGCAGGGACGAACACGGTCGTGTTGTATGCGGTCTTCACTCAGGGAGGGGACACCGTATCCTACACCGCTGACTATTGGAAGGACGTGACCCCGCTCACTATTACCATCTCTGAAAGCAAACTGGAGATGCCCAATGCCTTCTCTCCTAACAATGACGGAAAGAACGATATCTGTAAAGCAAAATCCAATTACCAGAGCATCATCGATTTCCATGCCTACATCTTCAATCGTTGGGGACAAAAGCTCTACGAATGGAAGGATATCGATGGAGGATGGGACGGCACTTTCCATGGGAAGCCCGTCAAGCAAGGTGTCTACTTCGTCCTCGTCGATGCCAAGGGAGCCGATGGGAAAAGCTATCATATCAAGAGGGACGTCAACTTATTCCGGGAGTACCGGGAAGGGACAGAAACAACATCAGAATGAATAGAGAAGACGAAAAAATAAATGTTTGGGGAGCACGGGTACATAACCTGAAGAACGTGGACGTGGAAATTCCCCGCAACTCACTCACAGTCATCACTGGGCTATCAGGGTCAGGGAAATCATCCCTTGCCTTCGATACCCTCTATGCGGAAGGGCAACGGAGATATATTGAGACATTCTCTGCGTATGCACGTAACTTCCTCGGTGACATGGAACGCCCGGATGTTGATAAAATCACAGGACTAAGTCCAGTGATCAGCATTGAGCAAAAGACCACCAACAAGAACCCGCGCTCTACTGTGGGCACAACTACGGAAATCTACGACTACCTTCGTTTGCTCTACGCACGCGCAGGTACTGCCTACAGTTACATTACCGGCGAGAAGATGGTAAAATACACGGAAGAGAAGGTGATCGAGATGATCCTGAACGACTATAACGGGAAGCGGATCTATATCCTCGCACCCTTGGTTCGACAGCGAAAGGGACACTATCGCGAGCTCTTCGAGAGCATGAGAAGGAAGGGATACCTCTACATCCGGGTAGATGGGGAAATCAAAGAAATCGTCCGTGGCATGAAGGTTGACCGATATAAAAACCATAACATCGAGGTGGTCATCGATAAACTTCAAGTCCAAGGGAAGGATGACGAGCGATTGAAAAAGAGTGTGCAGACGGCAATGAAACAAGGAGACGGCGTGCTTATGATCTTAGACAAGGACTCTGGTGTCGTCAAGAACTTCTCCAAACGGCTGATGTGCCCCACCACGGGGATGGCATACGCCGATCCTGCCCCCAATATTTTCTCTTTCAATTCTCCAGAAGGAGCATGCCCACGATGCAAGGGACTGGGCTATGTCAACGAGATTGCCCTTGACAAGGTCATCCCTGACAAGGAACTCTCCATCCATGGCGGTGCCATCACGCCTTTAGGGAGATACAAGAACCAAATGATCTTCTGGCAGATCGATGCCATCCTCCATAAATATGGGTGCGATATCAAGACTCCCGTGAAGGACGTTCCCTCCGACGCAATGGAAGAGGTGTTATACGGATCGATTGAGAATGTCAAGATCCCGAAAGAACTCGTGCATACATCCAGTGACTACTTTATCGGCTACGACGGCGTGATCAAATATCTCAAGAATGTCATGGATAACGATGACAGTGCCAGTGGACAGAAATGGGCGGACCAGTTCCTTTCCGTCTCCGAATGCCCAGAATGCCATGGGCAACGCCTCAAGCGGGAATCTCTCTCCTATCGCATCTGGGACAAGAACATCGCCGAGGTCGCAAACATGGATATCACCGATCTGAAAGAATGGCTCGACCATATAGAAGAGCACATGGAACCACAACAGCAGAAAATTGCTGCAGAGATCATCAAGGAAATACGCACACGCGTGGACTTCCTCTTAGAAGTGGGACTGGATTATCTCTCATTGAACAGACAATCGGCATCCTTATCAGGAGGGGAGAGCCAACGTATCCGCCTCGCCACACAGATCGGATCCCAATTAGTGAATGTCCTGTATATCCTTGATGAACCGAGTATCGGACTGCACCAACGGGACAATGAACGGCTCATCAATAGCTTGAAGGAGTTACGCGACTTAGGCAATACAGTGATCGTCGTAGAGCATGACAAGGACATGATGCTCAATGCGGATTACATCGTGGACATTGGTCCAAAGGCGGGAAGGAAAGGCGGTGAGGTGGTCTTCCAAGGTACTCCACAGGAAATGCTCAAACAACATACGATCACTGCTGACTACCTGAACGGTGCAAGGAAGATTGAAATACCAACAACTCGCAGAAAAGGAAACGGAAAGAGCATTTGGATACGGGGAGCAAGGGGCAATAACCTGAAGAACATTGATGTGGAATTCCCATTAGGAAAACTGATCGTGGTGACCGGGGTGAGTGGCTCGGGCAAGTCTACCCTCATCAATGAGACGCTGCAACCTATCCTCAGCCAACATTTCTACCGCTCCCTGAAAAGTCCGATGCCGTATGATAGCATTGAGGGCATGGAATATGTTGACAAGGTCGTGAATGTCGACCAGAGTCCTTTAGGGCGAACGCTACGTTCCAATCCCGCTACTTACACAGGGGTGTTCAGTGATATCCGCAACTTATTCGTAGGACTTCCGGAGGCAAAGATCCGGGGATATAAGCCGGGACGGTTCTCTTTCAATGTCAAGGGTGGACGATGCGAGGCTTGTGGGGGCAATGGCTACAAAACAATTGAAATGAACTTCCTGCCCGACGTGATGGTTCCGTGCGAGGTATGCCATGGCAAGCGATATAACCGAGAGACACTCGAAGTGCGCTACAAAGGCAAGAACATCGCCGACGTACTTGACATGACGATCAACCAAGCCGTAGAATTCTTCGAGAACGTGCCGAACATCCTGCAGAAGATCAAGACAATCCAGGACGTAGGATTAGGATATATCAAGTTGGGCCAACCGTCAACGACCTTGTCTGGGGGGGAAAGCCAACGAGTGAAATTGGCAACGGAATTGAGCAAGCGCGACACCGGCAAAACCTTGTACATTCTTGACGAACCAACAACGGGGCTCCATTTCGAGGATATCAAGATCTTGATGGATGTATTGCAAAAGTTAGTCGACCGCGGCAATACCGTGATCATCATTGAACACAACCTTGATGTCATCAAGCTTGCAGACTATATCATAGACATGGGACCAGAAGGAGGACGCAACGGTGGCAGGGTACTTATCACGGGTACGCCCGAAAAGGTCGCACAATGCCATGTGGGCTACACGGCTAAATTCCTCAAGGAAGAACTGAAAGGGTAAAAATAGAAAGACGTGTGTTTCGCTTCATAACACGCAAAAGAGGGTGTATCAAAATTCTGATGCATCCTCTATTTCTT
>CAJLYG010000088.1 GCA_905210845.1 uncultured Prevotella sp. | reverse complement strand
CAAAGGCTCAGGCGGAGGCGGCTCGGCAGGCTGCACTTGCTGCCCAGAGGGCGCAACAGGAGCAGGCTGCTGCGGATGCAAAGAAAAAAGAACAACAGCGTGCTGCCGAGGCAGCTGCCGCAGCAAGGGCTGCGCAGGTCCGCGCTGAGCAACAGGCAAGAGAGGCTGAGGCTGCCCGGCAAGCGGCAGAGCTAAAAGCAAAGGCGGATGCCGAGCGGAATGAAAGGGCTGTCGCCGAGGCAAAGAAGGACGTGGAAGAGGCAAAGACCGTCAGCACGGTCGACCGGATGATGAGCGGAGGGTTCGAAGCCAATAAGGGGCGACTGCCTATGCCGATCACGGGCAGCTACCGTATTGTCAGTCATTTCGGACAGTATAATGTGGAAGGATTGAAGGGCGTGACCTTAGATAATAAGGGTATTAATATCTTAGGGCAGGCGGGATGCATGGCAAGAAGCATCTATGACGGTGAAGTGAGTGCTGTTTTTGGATATGCGGGCTCGTGGAACGTTATGGTTCGGCACGGTGTATATATCAGCGTCTATTGCAATCTAAAGTCTGTAAGTGTCCGGCAAGGGCAAAAGGTTTCGACCCGACAGGCATTAGGCGCTGTAGGACCGGATAATATCCTGCAATTCCAGTTGCGGAAAGAAACGGCAAAGCTCAATCCTGAATCCTGGTTGGGAAGGTAGGGATCTCCTGTCTCCTGCCAAACAGGGTTGCGGTCACAGTTTCGTGCCGTCAAACAAGGTGATATACGTAGAGATGGCATCTGCTATTTCAGAGATGCGGATGAACTCATCGGCTGAATGCGACCTGGATGATTGTCCCGGACCGAGTTTGAACGAGGGAAAGGGCATGAGTGCTTGGTCGCTGAGCGTGGGAGACCCGAAAGGCTTCATCCCCATTGCCATGCATTTCCTGACTAACGGATGCTGTGGGTCTATATGGGAAGAGCTGAGTCTGGTGGATCTTGCGGTGACCTCACTCTTGACCTGTGTCTTGATAAAGTCCAGTACTTCTTGGTTAGTATAGAACTCATTGGTCCTTACATCTACGGTCATCTCGCATCGGTCGGGGATGACATTATGTTGGGTGCCAGCCTTGATGACCGTGAGGCTCATTTGGGTCGGGCCTAAGAAATCACTTACTTTCTTAAACCGGTAGTCACGGAACCAGCGCATGTCTTCCAAGGCTTGATAGATCGCATTGATTCCTTCGTTTCGGGCAGCGTGCCCACTCTTCCCATGGGCAACGACATCCAATACCATCAATCCTTTTTCTGCAATGGCGGGTTGCATGCCCGTTGGCTCTCCTACCACAGCCACATCAATCTTGGGGAGTAGTGGAAGAATACGGGAGATGCCATCCTTTCCCGATACCTCTTCCTCGGCGGAAGCCAAGTAGATGACTTGATAGAGCTGTTGCCGAGTGATCAGATAGCGGAAAACTTGCAATAAGGAGACTAGTCCTCCACCACAGTCGTTGCTACCCAATCCATAGAGCATATCCCCTTCTTGTGTTGGGATAAATGGTGGGCGGCTCCAGCTATCCACAGGCTTGACCGTATCGATATGCGCATTGAGGAGAAGGGTAGGGAGACCCTCCTGACGATGGGGGCCCATGCACCAAATATTATTGCCCTCCCGTTGATAATCCAGTCCATATCCACGGAGGAATCCTTCCATTACATCGGCAGCTTTGTCCTCATTCCTGCTCACTGATGGCGTTGCAATGAGTGCTTTCAGCAACTCAACAGCCTCATTTACATAATCTTGTCGTGTCATAATTGCATACAAAGTTAGTGGAAAGGGTTCAATTTCAGAAATAAATTTTCATTTTATTTTGATTTTCGAAGGGTTTATGCTATCTTTGCATCAATTAAAAACACGAGAATATGCAAACAAGATGTTACCTGTCAGTACTTATTCATGAGCAAGCCAAGAAATATGGGAACCGTCCTGCTCTTACCTTCCGTCAATTCGGGAGCCTGAAATGGAACCATGTCTCTTGGAATCAGTTCTCCCTGCGTGTCAAGCAGGTGAGCAATGCCCTGTTAAACTTAGGGATCAAGCCGCAGGAGAACATAGCCGTGTTCTCGCAGAATTGTATCCATTACCTGTACACTGACTTCGGTGCTTATGGCGTGAATGTGGTATCGATACCCTTTTATGCCACCAGTAGTGAGCAGCAGATCCAGTATATGGTCAATGATGCACAGGTCCGCTTCCTTTTCGTGGGTGAGCAGGAACAGTATGACAAGGCACACCGCATCTTCGCCCTTTGCCATTCCTTGGAACGGATCATCATTTTCGATAGTAGTGTTCGTATCAGTACCCATGACCCAAACGCCCTCTATTTCGAGGACTTTATCAAGATGGGAGAAGGCCTCCCACGGCAATCGGAGGTGGATAACTTGTCGAAATTGACAAAGGATGATGATATTTGCAATATCTTGTATACGAGTGGCACAACTGGAGAGAGCAAGGGCGTCGTCCTGACTTATGGCCAATATCAGGCAGCGTTTATCGCCAATGACAAATGCGTGCCGGTTGGAGAGAAGGACAAGGTCATGGACTTCCTTCCCTTTACGCATATTTTTGAACGGGGATGGGCATACCTTGCCTTGACAGAAGGAGCCCAACTGATCATCAACACTTATCCGAAGGAGATTCAAGAGTCATTGGTTCAGACTCATCCTACTTGTATGTCTTCTGTTCCCAGGTTCTGGGAGAAGGTGTATGCTAAGGTCAAGGAGACGATCGACGAAGCCAATCCTGTTCAGCGTAAGATCTTCCAGCATGCCTTGGCGGTGGGCAAGAAATATAATGTCGACTATAAGGGCAGGGGCAAGCGTCCACCTTTGGCGCTCGCCATCGAATATCAGGTCATCAACAAAAGCATCTTGAGCTTGGTGCGAAAGCAATTGGGACTTGAGCATCCTAATATCTTCCCTACTGCAGGGGCTACGGTCTCACCAGAGGTGGAGGAATTTGTCCATTCCATCGGGATTGGCATGATCGTTGGGTATGGCATGACCGAGACGCTTGCTACCGTGACCTGCGATCATCTGAATGAAGGATATACGATTGGTTCCGTGGGTCGTCCCATCAGTTCCATTGACATCAAGATTGGCGAGAACAATGAGATTCTCCTCAAAGGCCCAACCGTTACGAGAGGCTATTACAATCGTCCGTCCCTGAATGCGCAAGTGTTCGATGCGGACGGCTATTTCCATACCGGTGACGCAGGCTATCTAAAGAATGGGGAACTCTATCTCACGGAACGCATCAAGGACTTGTTTAAGACTAGTAACGGGAAGTATATCGCCCCACAGATGACAGAGGCTCTGCTGCTGGTTGATAAGTTTGTCGATCAGGTGGCTGTCATTGCCGACCAGCGGAAGTTTGTCTCCGCCTTAGTCGTGCCGGAGTTCCGTTTGGTGGAAGACTATGCTCGCAGCCATGACATTCCTTTTGAGACTCGGGAGGACCTGTGTGCCAATCAGCAGATCCGCAATATGATGATGGATCGTATCAATACTTTGCAACAGGGATTGGCATCTTATGAACAAATCAAACGGATTACCTTGCTCCCACACCATTTCTCTATGGAGAATGGAGAGCTTACGAATACGCTGAAGTTGAAGCGTCCGGTCATCTATAAGAATTTCGCAAAGGTAATTGATAAAATGTACGAGGAAGAATGATAACAGCCGATCAATTGAAAGACGTGATGGAGCGTGCTGATGCGTTGCATCGCTATCTGAACATAGACCAGAAGAAAATAGAATTTGAAGAAGAGCAACTCCGTACCCAAGCCCCTGACTTTTGGGAGGATCCCCAGCGTGCCCAGGAGCAAATGAAAAAGGTGAAGGGCATAGAAAAATGGCTTAAAGGGTACCAGGAAGTACGCCAGGATGCAGATGAGCTCCAGCTTGCCTTTGACTTCTACCATGAGAATATGGTGAGCGAAGAGGAAGTGGATGCCGATTATGCCAAGGCAATCAGTGCCATAGAAGACCTGGAACTGAAGAACATGCTGCGCCAAAAGGAAGACCCGATGGATGCTGTGATGAAGATCAATTCAGGGGCTGGCGGGACGGAAAGCCAGGACTGGGCGCAGATGCTCATGCGTATGTACATGCGTTGGTGCGAAGCCCATGGCTATAAGGTTACTATCTCCAATATGCAGGATGGTGACGAGGCGGGTATCAAGAGCGTGACCATGGAGATCATGGGAGAATATGCCTATGGATACCTGAAAAGCGAGAATGGCGTTCACCGTCTCGTGCGCGTCTCTCCTTATAACGCACAGGGCAAGAGAATGACCAGTTTCGCCAGTGTCTTTGTCTCTCCGCTTGTTGATGATACCATAGAGGTATATGTCGATCCGGCTCGCGTGTCCTGGGATACTTTCCGGAGCGGTGGCGCAGGTGGGCAGAACGTGAACAAGGTGGAGTCGGGCGTTCGACTGCGCTATATGTATCAGGACCCAGATACGGGCGAGGAAGAGGAAATCCTTATCGAGAATACGGAAACGCGCGACCAGCCCAAGAATCGTGCCAAGGCAATGCTGCTGCTGAAATCCCAGCTCTACGACCGTGCGATGAAGCGACGGTTGGCAGAGAAGGCAAAAATTGAGGCAGGCAAGAAAAAGATAGAATGGGGCAGTCAGATCCGAAGCTACGTCTTTGACGACAAGCGAGTGAAAGACCATCGTACCAATTACCAGACCTCGGACGTGGAAGGGGTGATGAATGGGAAGATCGATGGCTTTATCAAGGCTTACCTGATGGAGTTCCCTACAGAAGATGAGGAGAGTTGAACGGACCCCTTTCCCAGGTAAGATCGCTACTTCTAAGATAAGAAACATAACCTAAATAAAATATTACGACTATGAGTGAAAGAAGTAAGATTCGCCGCGCTCAGCGTGACGCTAAGCAAGAAAAACAAGCAAAGAAAGTCATTAACTGGATATTTGCCGCCTTGATCATATTGGCTATTATCTTTATGATCGTCTCTTTCTCTATGCAGTAATGAGTGGACAGGAGATAGAACGGAAATTTCTGGTGAAGAAAGGCGACGCATACAAACGCGCCGCCTTTTCAAGTAGCCATATCCAGCAAGGCTATATGCCCACGCGGGGAGCAACGGTGCGCATCCGCATCCGAGATGAAAAGGCTTATATTACCATTAAAAGCCATTCACTCGACGGGGGATTGTCGCGATATGAGTTTGAACAGGAGATCCCCATGGAGGATGCTCGCCAGTTGATGCAACTGTGCGAAGGGGGTGTCATCGACAAGATCCGCTATTTGGTGAAATGTCCTGACGGGAAACATGTCTGTGAGGTGGATGAGTTCTATGGCGACAACCAAGGACTCGTCGCTGCTGAGATCGAGCTGGGCGATGTCAATGAGACGTATGAAGGACCGGATTTCTTGGGACCGGAGGTGACAGGGAACTCCTATTTTAGGAATTCTCACTTGCTATCATGTCCTTACCGACTTTGGAAAGCAACTGTCCCAGAAGACTATCAGCACTGAAAGAATCGCAATTTTCTGGCTATTTTATTACTAAACAATATAATTTTTCAATCTTTGCTTTCAATCTTTATGTAAAAGTAGATATTTTTTTATACTTTTGCAGCGTCTAAAGAGAGAGATTTCGATATGTCTGAAGAAAGAGCAAGTTTTGGAAGTAAGATTGGAATGATATTGGCGACGGCTGGTGGTGCCGTCGGTTTGGGTAACGTTTGGAGGTTCCCTTATATGGCAGGCCAAAACGGAGGTGCCGCTTTTATCCTGGTCTATATTGGGTGTGTCCTCTTTTTAGGTATTCCCTGCATGGTTTCTGAGTTTATTATCGGTCGTCATGGTGCGTCTAACACGGCTCGCGCATACGCTCAACTTGCCCATGGGACCCCCTGGAAATGGGTCGGATACTTAGGTGTCTTGACTGGTTTCATGATCACGGGCTATTATGCGGTCGTGTCAGGATGGTGTCTGCAATATATTTATGCTTCCATCATGGGTGAACTGCATGGAGACCCGCAGTTCGTGCAGCACTATTTCGAGTCATTCTCCCAAGATCCTGTCCGTCCGGTCTTCTGGACGATTGTCATCCTGCTCGTCTGCCATTTCGTGATTATCCATGGCGTGCGCGGTGGCATCGAGAAGGCTTCTAAGTTGATGATGCCTACCTTATTTGTCTTGCTTTTGGTCATCGTGGTGGCAAGTTGCTTGTTGCCAGGTGCGGGAAAGGGGGTCTCTTTCTTGTTCAAGCCTGACTTTACGAAGGTAGACAGTGGCGTTTTCTTGGGTGCATTGGGACAGTCGTTTTACTCTTTGAGCATTGCGATGGGCTGCATTTGCACCTACGCCTCTTACTTTACCCGCCAGACGAACTTGATGAAGTCGGCGGTTCAGATCAGTCTCATCGATACGATGGTGGCAATCCTCGCCGGATTGATGATCTTCCCTGCTGCCTTTTCAGTCGGCGTGAATCCAGACAGTGGTCCTTCCCTGATCTTCATCACGCTGCCGAATGTCTTTAATCAGGCTTTTGCCCACATGCCAGTCATCGGATGGATCATCTCCTTGCTGTTTTATGTCCTCCTGTCATTGGCAGCCCTGACCTCGCTGATGTCCTTGCATGAGGTAAGCACCTCGTTCTTTTACGAGGAATTACATATCACCCGGAAAAAGGGAGCAGCCCTCGTGACAGTCAGCACGGCTCTCATCGGCATCTTCTGTTCCTTGTCCTTAGGGAAGATGAACTTCCTTTCCGTGGGCGGCAAGTCGTTGTTTGATGCGTTTGACTTCGTGACGGGTCAGATCATGTTGCCGGTTGGTGGTTTCCTTACCTGCCTGTTCGTGGGCTGGTATGTCCCGAAGAAGATAATCCGGGACGAATATACGAATTGGGGGACGCTCAAAGGGAAGTTCTTCGGCGCATGGTTCTTCCTGATCAAATATGTCTGTCCCATTCTGATCCTTGCGATTTTCTTGCATCAGTTTGGCGTGATTTAACGGTATGAAGATGGCACAAGATAGAGGAAACTTTGGTACGAAGATCGGCGTGATCCTTGCTACGGCAGGCTCTGCCGTCGGCTTGGGGAACATTTGGAGGTTTCCGTACATGACAGGTCAGGATGGAGGGGCTGCCTTCATCATCATTTATATTGTGTGTGTGCTGATGTTAGGGATACCAGGCATGATCAGTGAGTTTATCGTAGGTCGACATGGAGCCTCCAATGCGGCACGTGCCTACCAGAGCTTTGGCAAGGGTAAGGGCTGGGGAGTCGTTGGCATCTTAGGCATTATCACCTCAACCATCATCTTAGGCTTCTACACCGTGGTCGCAGGATGGTGCTTACAATACCTCTTCGCATCCGTGTTCGGTCACCTGAATGGGGATGCGGCGTTCGTGCTCCATTACTTCAAGGCGTTCTCCAGTGACCCTCTCAAGCCGATCCTCTGGACGGTTGCCTTTATCCTCCTCACGCATTTCGTGGTGATCCATGGCATCCGTGGCGGCATCGAGAAGGCATCCAATCTCCTGATGCCAACCCTGTTTATCCTGCTCATCGTCATCGTGGTTGCCAGTTGCCTGCTGCCAGATGCGGGCAAAGGCATTGCCTTCCTGTTCAAGCCTGATTTCTCGAAGGTAGACAACAAGGTCTTCCTCGAAGCCATGGGGCAGGCGTTCTTCTCCCTGTCCTTGGGCACAGCGTGCCTCTGCACCTATGCCTCTTATTTTAGTCGCCAGACCAATCTTTGGGTGTCCGCTACGCAGATTGCCCTGATCGACACCTTGATCGCGATCCTTGCCGGACTGATGATCTTCCCGGCAGCGTTTTCCGTGGGCGTGCAGCCCGATAGTGGTCCGTCACTGATTTTCATCACATTGCCCAATGTGTTCCAGCAGGCTTTCGGGAATATTCCTGCCTTGGGATATGTCATCTCCATCCTCTTCTATGCCCTTTTGGTATTGGCTGCTTTGACCTCCACGATCTCCATGCATGAGATCGGAACGGCATTCTTTTATGAGGAGTTGCATACAACCAGGAAGAAGGGCGCATGGGTGGTGACCATCGTTGCGATCGTCATTGGTGTTTTTTGCTCCCTCTCGCAAGGCGCTGTGCACCTTGAAGTGCTGGGCAAGGACTTCCTCGATTTCTGCGATTATCTCACGGCCCAGTATCTGCTGCCCATCGGAGGGTTCCTCACCAGTATCTTCGTAGGCTGGTGCTTGCCTCAGAAAGTAGTGAAAGCGGAGTTTACCAACTGGGGAACGGTGAGCGGGCACTTGTATCCTGTCTATATCTTCATGGTGAGGTTTGTATGCCCTATGGGCATTGCGGCCATCTTTATGCACCAATTTGGACTGATCTAAGGTTTTTCTTGGGAACTCATATAATATTCCCATCTTGTTTCCGTTAGACGGATAAAGGCAAGAAACGACTCTTGTCTTCGTCTTTGATGTCTCCCCTCGTGGAAATCATTCTTCGGGATGGGATCGACTAAATTAGCTGCCTATGGATTGGAAAGAGTTTTTTTATTTCAGGAAATCGGACCGCTCGGTCCTGATCGTGTTGTTGGTGATCGCCGTAGTCTCACTAACTCTTATCTTCATTGTTCGGGATCCGGATTCCGAGGCGTCTGCTCCGTATGGGGATGATCCATGGAATGGTCAGGTCGCAAGTCGGAAGGGAAGAGGGCAATCAGGTCATCGTCCGCCTTATTATCAGATTGAGGGTAAACGGTATGAACTGTTTCCTTTTGATCCGAACACTGCGGACAGCACGCAATTCCTGCGCTTGGGGCTTCAGCCTTGGCAAATCCGGAATATCTATCGGTATCGCGCGGCAGGCGGTGTCTACCGTAAGCCTACGGATTTCGCGCGGTTATATGGGTTGACGGTGAAGCAATATAGGCTGATGGAACCCTATATCCGGATTGGGGAGGATTATCGCCCGGCTTCAGAGGTGTATGGATACAGTCGTGAGACGAGCAGGTACGGTCGGGGAGATTACCGCTCCCATCCCTCTCCCGATGCCGGGGAGGCTGAGATTGCCTCAACGGGGATAGACCGGACAGCTGCTCTCCATTATACCCCAAAGTTGAGACCGACCGATCGGGTACCTTTGAACACGGCAGACACTACCTTGCTCAAACGGATCCCTGGCATTGGGAGCTATTATGCACGACGGATTGTTTGGTATCGCGAGCGGCTCGGCGGATATTGCAATATCGATCAGTTGGATGAAATTGAGGGATTCCCTTCAGATGCCAAGCATTATCTCGTCCTTTCAGATGAAAAAATCAGGAAGCTCAACTTCAACACGATGACCTTGAGCCAGCTTCGGGTGCATCCCTACATGGGCTTTTACCGTGCAAGGGATGTCATCGACTACCGTCGCCTGAAAGGTCCTATCCATGGCTGGGACGACTTGCGGCTCCTCCGGTCGTTTCCCCCGGACATGATCAAGCGCTTGGCACCTTATGTGGAGTTCTGACTGGAGGAGGATTGCCATGGATCCTGAGCCCGTCTTCTCATGAGGAAATCTCCTTAACCCCTCCATTCCTTCTTTCTTATGTACCTGATGGATAAATATTTGGCTTTCTTTAAAATATTCTGATTATCAGTTAGGTGCAATAGAAGTATCCTGCGCGAGCCTTGCGAACTTCCTAAGAAAAAGCAAAAGGTGACCTTTTGGCTCCTGATAGATGACCTTTTGCGCTTCAAAAGGCCATCTCCTGCGCTTCAAAAGGCCATCTCCAGTGCTTCAAAAGGTCGCTTCCTGAAAAGCCAAAGGAAAGCCCCTGTAGTCTCAGTCCATCCCTTTGATGCTATCAGTCTTTAGCTTTTTGAAAAAGAAGGGTCAGTCTTGGCTTCATTAACAAAGAAAGAGCGACAAAAAGGAAGCCTCCTTTTGCCGCTCTCTGTCGGGATTAGGCGACTCGAACGCCCGACCCCTACGTCCCGAACGTAGTGCGCTACCAACTGCGCTAAATCCCGATTTTGCGACTGCAAAGATAGCACTTATTTTTGAAACGAGTGCATTTTTCATAAGAAAAGTATCTAAAAATTTGCAGGGATGGTAGAAAAGTAATATCTTTGCACTCGCTTTCGCACTGGTGCCTTAGCTCAGGTGGTAGAGCAATGGACTGAAAATCCATGTGTCCTTGGTTCAACTCCAAGAGGTACCACTCCTCCTTTCATTAGCCCTGTTCGCGCAAGCGGCAGGGTTTTTTATTTCCTATTCTCATATTTTCCTTTTCTTTCTTGTTGTTTTTCGGGATTATTTCCTATCTTTGTGACCGTATTCTGACAGAAAGTACAACAATATGAATCGCATATCCATGAAAATAAAAAAATTGCTACTGATCTGCCATGCACTCTTCTGCATCATTCCAGCCGTGGCAGAAGGCTATGACCGTTATTATCACGATCTTCCCGTTGCCCTCCCTCAGGTGACTCAGCCGGTGATCCCACTGCGTACGGTTTCTCTCGCTGACTATGGAGGGAAGGGAGATGGCATCACGCTGAACACGGATGCTTTTGAGCAAGCGATCCGCGCCTTGGCAAAGGAAGGCGGCGGGAGGTTGGTCGTCCCTGCAGGGATCTTCCTCACCGGGCCTATTGTCCTGAAAGGAGGCATCGACCTGCACTTAGAGCGGAACGCTGTCATTGTCTTCTCACCCGACAAGGCACTCACCGTGAAAGACGGGGACAAGAAGGCAACGGCATTGATCACTGCCAACAAGCAGCAGAATATAAGCATCTCAGGCGAGGGAATCCTCGATGGCAATGGGGAATGGTGGCGCCCCGTCAAGCGCGACAAGGTCAGCGACGTGGAATGGAAGCAATATCTGTCAATGGGAGGCACTGTAACAGACCAAGGGAGCCTGTGGTATCCCTTCCGGCTCAAGCATTATGGCAATATTGCATCCACCCCAGAGGCACAAGAAAAATACCGCAACCACATGATCCGGTTTACCGACTGCGACCGTGTCCTCGTGCAAGGTGTCACCATTATGAACTCACCGAAATTCCATCTCACCACCCAACGCTGCACAAATGTCACGATCGACGGGACAACTATCCGCTGCCCATGGAACGCTCAGAATGGAGATGGCATCGACATTGGCAACAGCAGGAACGTACTGATTGTCGGGAACACCATTGATTGTGGCGACGACGGCATCTGCATGAAGGGCGGAGCAGGAAAGACAGGACAAGGATACGGACCGTGCAAGAACATTCTCATTCAGGACAATACGGTCTACCATGCCCATGGAGGCTTCGTGATCGGCTCTGAGTTCTCCGGTGGCATGAAGAATATTGTCGTCCGCAACAACACCTTCATGGGCA
>CAJLYG010000087.1 GCA_905210845.1 uncultured Prevotella sp. | reverse complement strand
CAACTTATCATTACTCGTTTAGGTTGTGATGGAGATCAGGCCATCCGTGATCTCTGGCACCTCAGCCTCCAGCAAACGCTCCAAGAACTCGGGGCTCGTACGGCTCAGGATGATCTTCGGGTTGTTGTTCTCATTGTCGACACGGGCAATGACAGCACGCACCGTCTCCCCCTTATGGTATTGGTCGGCAGGGATCTGCTCCGATTTCGGGAGGATCAGCTCATTGTTCTCATCATCGACGATCAGCACCTCGCGCTTCCAGATCTGGTACACCTCACCCGAGACGATCTGTCCCACACGGTCCTTATATTTATTATACAAGAAGTCGTGCTCCAATTCCAGAATCTTGGATGCCAAGGTCTGGCGCAGCGTAAGGATAGCGCGACGACCAAACTTAGCGAAGTCCACGCGTTCAGAGACCTCCTCGCCTACCTCATAGTCGGGTTCTATCTTACGAGCCTCCGTGAGCGTGATCTGCTTGTTCTCATCCTCCACGTCGCCATCAGCGACGACGGTACGGTTACGATAGATCTCGAAGTCACCTTTGTCCGGATTCACGATCACGTCAAAGTTCTCATCACTACCGAAAATCTTCGCGAGCACATTGCGGAAGCTCTCCTCAAGGACGCTTACCAAGGTCGTACGGTCGATATTCTTCTGCTCTTTAAACTCGCGGAAGGTATCGATCATGCTAACCTGCTCTTCATCATTTTTCTTTGCTGCCATAGCTTATTTGAAACTTATTAAGTATTTAGTATATTTCACATTGTCCATCTGGAAGGCATGGTCGACATCTGCCTTTTGCGGGCGTTTCTTGCCCTCTACCTTCACTTTCTCCTGACAGGTAACAACAAAGTCATTCCCATCCACGGATTTCAGGATGCCCTTCACCTTCCTGCCTTCGGCATCCATGACCTCCACTTCCTTTCCGATAAAGTTGATGTATTGCTGGGGAACCTTGAATGGCTGTCCCAACCCTGCCGAGCCTACTTCCAGCTCATAATCCTCCTTATCACGGTCGAGATGATCCTCTATGTATTTGCTCAAGGCAACACAGTCTTCAATCCAGACACCATCTGCATGGTCAATTTCAACTACAATCTTGTCATCCTGGCTGATTTCGATGTCCACAAGGAAGTAATCCTTGTCCTTCAACCACTGATCTACTAAGTCTTTTACGACGGCTTTACTAATCATATAACCCTTATTAAAATAAAATGAGGAGCTCTTCGGGAGCCCCTCATTCCACTGAACGCTGCAAAAGTACGAAGAAATCCGCAGACAGCCAAAGATTTTCTTGTTTTTTTCATCACGCCGGCATCATTTCTTGGTGACCGGTGCTAAAATCTTTTTATATTCATCCGGCTTGTTCAGCAAGTCAACCGCCGCCTTCATCTGCTTGTCATACCGGAGTGCATTCTGGGTTGCGCCCTCCTGATAGTAATAAGCCGTAATAATATCGTTCTCCAAGAGTTGCTTGAGCACGGGCTTATGGAAGTCCAAGTCCTTTGCCACATTATGGTTCAACTTCTTCTCAAGACGGGCGAACTCTTCCTTGGCATCCTCATAATAGCCTTCGAACTTCGCCAGCTTGACCAGGTCCTTGAAGCATTTCTCGCTCTCGCGGTCGTACTTGAAATTACTTTTCAGCACCCTTTGCTTGAATTCCTCGTAATCTGCGTCCGTCAACTCAAACTCCGCGGGCGGGGCAATGGTCTTATGGGCAGCGATATAGTCGACCTCGTAGTTCATCATCACATTAGCAGAGTCGACATACTCTAAGTAGGCAGCGATATTCGGCATGGAATCCGGTTGCACCTCGACATCCGGCTTGATGCCGCCTCCATCCCTGACCACACGCCCATGGGCCGTATAGAAAACCTTCGTCAATGAGTCGGGCACGTGCTCCACATAACCTCCATTGGCATGATTATAGTTGATCGCCTGGATGCAACGCCCACTTGGGATATAGTATTTATTGGTGGTCAACTTCAGGTTGCCGTTGTAAGGGAGATCGAGTGACATCTGCACCAGTCCTTTCCCAAAGGTACGGGTACCCATGATCACTGCCCGGTCGAGATCTTGCAGGCTCCCGCTGGTAATCTCCGATGAGCTGGCCGTATTCCCACTCACCAAGACGACCATTGGCATGACCGTGTCGACAGGCTCCACCATCGTCTTGTAATCCTTGTTCACCCGTTTCAGTTTTCCTCGATTGGAAACGATGGTCACGCCTTTCGGGACGAAGATGTTCACGATATTCACAGCCTCTTGTTCCGATCCGCCCCCGTTGTTGCGCAAGTCCAAGACAAAGGCTTTCATGCCCTGATTCTTCAAGTCTATAAAGGCCTTCCGCACATCCTTGGCACAATTCTCCGTAAACTGGTGCAGGTTCAGGTAGCCTATATGGTCTTTCCACATCCCATAATACACGATAACCGGTTCCTGGATCATCTTCCGGGTAACCTTCATCTTCATCTCCTTACCCGTGGAAGGACGCTTGATCTTCAGCACAAAGCTCGTGCCGGCATCGCCCCGCAAGTGCTCGCTCACGTACTGGGTATTCTTCCCTTTCATCGACTCGCCATCTATGCTCAGGATAATATCCCCTTTCTTGAGCCCAGCCTCAGCAGCTGGCATATTCTTATAAGGCTCGTCGACAACCGTGTAATTCAACCTCGGCAAGTAGCGGATCAGGGCGCCGATACCGGCAAACTTCCCCGTATACAACTCCTTCAGGTCCTTTACCTTTTCCTCAGGGTAATAGACTGTATAAGGATCCAGGCTGCCCAACATCGCCTTGATGCCGTTCCCCACCACCTCATTGGCATCTAAGGAATCGACATACATCAAGTCTAAATTCTTGTAAATGGCATTGAACACGTCCAAGTTCTTTGCCACGTTAAAGTTATGATCCTTGTCTTGTGCTGCCATCGGTAACGAAATGAGGCAAAGCACGATGATAATCCATTTTCTCATATCTTATAAATAATGTGTGCAAAGGTAGCGCAAACAATAGAGAATGCCAAATAATTAAAGGTTTATTTTTAGGGAACGTTGCCTTTCGCGCCACCTTCTTGCGAAGAAATTCCCACAGGAACCGACAGAATCCCACAAAAAAGCATGTCAATCAAAAAAAATATCCAAAAATGTTTGGTGGTTTCAGAAAAAGGTAGTACTTTTGCAACCGCAATCAAGGAGATCACCTTGTTGTTGGAAATGCTTCAATAGCTCAGTTGGTTAGAGCACCTGACTGTTAATCAGGGGGTCGTTGGTTCAAGCCCATCTTGAAGCGCATCAAGAAGGAGTTAGAGCTTATCACAGCTTTAGCTCCTTTTTTGTTATTAATTTAGGTGATGACTGGACGCCCTCCAAGTGTCCTCATGGAAAGGAGAAATAAAAGAGCATCCAAATACCACTGAGGATATCTGGATGTCTACCTTATAGGCACTGAATCCTTATAACACAGTCACAGCAACTCGCTTCCCTAATCCATTGAATATACGGAATAGAGTTGACAGTTGCACGTCTGCATGCCCATTCTCTAATTTTGAGATGTAACTCTTCTTTGTACCGATACGTTCTGCGAGTTGTTCTTGAGTAAGCCCAGCCTTCTTGCGCTCGTCTTTAAGACATTCTGCAAGGATGAAAGTTTGAGCACCATCTTCGTATTTGTTACGTTCGGGGGTTCCTAATTTCCCATATTCTGCGTCAAGCAACTCATCAAAAGTTGTCGTGTTCATAATTGATTCTTTCTTCTTAGCATCCATATTATTTGCCCTCCTTTTCTTTAAAATATTCTTTCGGTGTTGCCATGCTGCAAAGTTAATCATTTGGTGAACAATATGCAATTTTTTAATCGATTTTGTTTGTTAAAAATAACATGGCAATCTATAAAGGCAAGCTTCAAGCCTAACTGCCCACGCTTCCCGGCTTTTGTTTGTAATATGTCACATGATACAAGGTACAGCCTGTACCGCTTTGTTACCAAACAGGTCATAAAGTCGCGCTCGCCACTGCTGTCTTCAAGTTAGTATATAAGAATTTGTAACCGGAAGGTCTAAGCCACCCCAACAACAGACTCATTTGCGAAATTATTCGTTACGAGATTTTTCGCAAAGATAGCATAAATGAGTGACATGGCAAAGTAAAACGCTAAGTTTTTCGTGTTTTGTTAACACATCTACCGGCACACGCCTCGAACGGATCTCGAAGTTAGTAACTACAAACTCTTACAAACCAACAGCGAGCGTGTAATCTTTCTCTGGCGGTCTGCCTACAAGGTTATAGCTGTTGCTGCTGGATGATCCATTCTTTGAAGAATGGGTCCTCCAAGGCATAGTCGTCTTTCTCTCCGTTGATGATGTAACCCTTTTGGGCCAGCCGCTTCAGAGAACTGGTCATTGTGCTTGTGGGAAGCATACGCGACTTGACAGGGTTACAGCCTTGACAGACGAACCTCATCATCAGTTGGTCGGTCTTGTTGAATGTCAGCCATAGCCGTTCATAGTCCAGATCATGTGCCTGCACTATATCGGCAACGGCGTGATTGATTACATCTGCGTCTCCTTTTCCAAGAGCTATCAAGTCCCATATGGCGGATGCAAGTTGCTGCGTGTAGTAAGGATGATTGTCGGTAAAACATAAGATCCCGCGGGCTATGGATGCGGAATTGGCCGTTACTGGCGACAGTCTGTCCTGCAAATAACGGAGGAAGTCTTCCTGTGGTATCTTGCTAAGCCTCATAAGCATGCCAAAGTGATAGAACGGCGATTTCGGGCGTTCGAAGATGTCGGTCATCATCGACTCCTGACTGCCCAAAAGTATATAGTTGATATTCGTTTGTTCTTGCATGATTGCTCGCAGTTCCCTATCGATGTGCTTATCGATTTCCAACACGTCCTGGAACTCGTCAAACACCACTACCAGTCTGTGCTCTGCGCTACTGACTTCGCCGAGCAATGCCATGGAGTCCTCGAAAACGGCTCGTGAATCTACAAGAGGCTGAAACGTAACGCTCATCTCTTCGTTCATCGGATTGACAGATACCGATGGCAATACCCTAAAGTTGCGGAGGAAGTGCTTCACCTTCTCCATCTTGTATTGTTTGAAAATAGATTTCAAGAGCTTTGCAGCAAAGTCTTCCCTACTCAACACCTGCTGCATGTTGACCCAGACGTAAGGACGACCTGACTCGCGGACAGCCTTGCGTACAAGACTTGACTTACCATATCTGCGCGGACTGATGAGCACGAGATGGTTCTCACTCTTCAGAAACTGCCCAATGCGTACAAGCTCTTCCACTCTGTCGGTGAAGTAAGGTTCATCGACCAACGTGCCGAATTTAAAGGGATTATTCATTTGCGAAATTATTCGTTACGAGATTTTTCGCAAAGATAGCATAAATGAGTGACATGGCAAAGTAAAACGCTAAGTTTTTCGTGTTTTGTTGACACATCTACCGGCACACGCCTCGAACGGATTTCGAACGGATCTCGAAGGCTTACCTAATCATAAAATATATATAAAACGGGTACGCAGTTTTCTTGTTTCTATCCTACATAATGTGTATTTTGCTGAACAAATCTGTGTCGTGACACAGAAAAACACAACACGTATTTGAGCCAAATCATGGCGATTTCGCAAAGCAAGAGCATCATTGCTAAAAATAAATTCTCGAGAGAATTTAGCAAGAGATATGCTTTTCCTGTCAACCTCATGTCAACCTTTGACACCCTAAAATCAGGTTGCAAGCCCGATAAACACTGGGGTTTGACAACCTGTCAACCTATTGCATAAAAAAATCTCCAGTATAAAGATACAAAATGAGAAAAGCAAAAGCAATGACCTTAGTAATAATTCTTGACGCAACACTCAGCGAATGTTTCGCTTCTTTGCCAGAAAATGAGCAAGCAGATGAACAATATACGACTAACAACTGGCATGACTTCCCAGAAAAAAACGCAGACAATTCCATCATAAGACAAAAATTCTCTTTATAATTTGCACATTTAGGAGGAAACAACTATATTTGCCAACAAATGATGGGTATGGACGCAACCTTTTTTCAATACAATTCACTGAGCATGATCTATGCTGGCTTTAAACGAGTGGGCAATTGGTGGAACTACCAAAACGTGATCAGCCCATTCTACCGCCTATATTATATTGACGGAGGCGAAGGGCGTGTCTATGTTAACGGGGTGGCGTATGATCTTACTCCTGGCACCTTGTTCCTCATCCCCAAGTTCACATTCCACAGCTATGAATGTAATACGTACATGGACCATTATTACATTTGCTTCTTTGATGACCTGGTAGGTGGAACGGGCATACCTTATCCCACGAAATTAGATTTAAAAGTAACGCCCCAACCTTGTGATGAGTTCCTCGTCAGGCGTTATATAGAACTGAATCCCAATAAGGATCTGCAAGTCACTGACCCGAAACGTTATGACAACGACTCCCATATCTACCAAGTGGACACCCAAAGCAGCCTGACAGAAACCATCCATCTGGTTGAGAGCAATGGCATCCTCTTACAGCTCTTTTCCAGATTCCTAACACCAGAGAGCCTGCGCAGGAAAACCTTCACAAGCTCATACAAGAAGCTCGAAGACGTCATCCAGTACGTAGACAAGAACCTCGACCAGCGTATCTTGGTAACAGACATGGCAGAGCTGATGTTCGTCACGCCAGAGCATTTCTCCCGCATATTCAAGAAGGTCATAGGAATGACGCCCAACAAGTATGTCCAGATGAAACGGATCCAACGAGCTCAAGCCCTGTTGCTGACCACCAAGATGACCATCGGGGAAGTCGCAGAGCATGTTGGCATTGATAACCTATCGCAGTTTACCCGTTTGTTTAAGAATAATGTCAGATGCTCCCCCAACGAATATAGGGCGCGACAAATCCAGCAATATTGACAACAGGCTGATGACGGGCATGGCTCTTTCACTGTCATGCCCGTCTTCCCCATCACAAGTTCAGCCGTTCACGTAGCTGTCCCAACAGTTCCAGGTCTTTCGAACGCAACTTTCCTTCTCGGTTGGGCGGACAGTTAATAATGAGAATATTGTCATTTTTCGTTGCCCGCTTGTATATGCTTTCCAGTTCATCAAGAGACTTGTATTTCGCGTCTTTCGTATTATAGAACCATCTTTCACTAATACAGAGAGTCGACTCCCAAGGCATATAATAATGTTTGGCATCGTATGTGAACACCTTCGGGTCATTGTCCGCAGGAAGATAAGGATCACCCAAACGGAAATCAGTCGGGAAATAGCGGATGGGCATCCATTTCTTCTGCTTCTCGGGAACGACATTGTCAGACGGATGGGATGGATCATATAAGTTCCAGTTAATACCCACCTGGCAGTCTTTCTCTACAGACTTGATCGTTTGGTAAATATCCATGACAGGCCAGCGATAGTTTCGCTTCACCCATCCCCCATCGAACCAGAACTCCACCACATGCGTATATTTCTTTGTGATGGCGAGCAATTCTTTCAACTGCCCAATCATGTACTCATTGTAAGCATCATCGAGGTTCTCATTATCCACATCAGCATTCTGGTGCCTATCCCAAAGAGAATAGTACAAGCCCAGGCCGATATGGTATTTCTTGCATGCCTTGGCGACAGCCTCCACGACATTCGTCTTGTTTCCAGAACTTGCAACGTCATAATCAGTATATTTGCTGTCCCATAGGCAGAAACCATCATGATGTTTGGTAACCAAGATCACATATTTCATCCCCGAATCCTTGGCGCCCTTGATCCATTGGTCGGCATCAATCGTTGTCGGACGGTAGGAAGACGCAGGCTTGGTGCCATCCGTCCATTCTTGGTCATGGAAAGTGTTCATGCCAAAATGGAGGAACATCCCATACTTACGTTGGATCTGCTTCATTTGTGCCGCACTGGGCTTGTCCGATGGAATGGGCAAGATCAGTTTTTGAGCAGACATCAGTGAAGGCATCACCCATGCCAACACCATCAGAATAACATAATTACAGATTTTCATTGTCGTGATTTATTTTAAAGTTATCAGTTGTTATTCACTGCGAAAAGACATCATTCCCTGATGATATCATCAGGATGCAAGCTCCTTGAGGCGATCAGCCTCATGACAAAAGGCTTGTCGGCTTCCACAGAATGGAAGCGTATTTGGATATTTGTCGCAGAGGATCGGAACTCCACTTTCTGCCCTGTCAGCACTTTGTCCAAAGCCAAATCTACCCCATTGACCTTAGGCAGGAGAATTTCCCGTACTTGAGGGTTACAAACATGTATATAGACCGTATCCTCTCTGAAAGTGGAGCCTCCCCACTCTTTTGGCAGCCACGGTCCACCATGAGTGCGATAGATGCTCTCCCCATATTTCCGAAGATAAGACCCTACCTTGCAAATCGTCCTTTCCTGTTTCTGGTCCCATTCACCATTCCATTTCATTCCCCAGCTAAGCAACAAGTTCCCATTGCCGCAAGCAGCGAACTGCAGGTCGTGCCATATTTCCATGGGGCTCTTCACTCTTGTTGGCGAATACGACCATGTATCTCACAAGCACATGCAAGATTCCCACATCCTGTTGTTCTGGAAGAACCCTATCCTTTGCTCTGGGGAGTCATAATCCCCAGGTATGCTTGCCCTGTTATTAATAATGATGCCAGGTTGTAACTGCCGGATCATGCGTGTCAGTCGTTCTGCGTCCCACATGTCAGCCGTGAACATCCCGTTCTATGCAACAGCGTCGAAATTAAACATATCTATTTTCCCATAGTTGGTACAGAGCTCGCGAATGACATGATACATATATTGAATATACTTCTGGTGCCGTTCTCCCATCTTTACCGTCATCCCAGGTCGTGCGACATAATAAGGAGCCTTGGCCGTAGGAATAATCGATGCGGTGTCAACAGGTGCATAATCAGGATAATACCAATCTCGTTGTGAGAAATAGAAGCCCACCTTCACGCCTGCCTCATGACATGCCTCAACGACTTCACGGACGAAATCTTTCCCATACGGGGTATTCGTGATTTTAAAATCAGAATATTTTGTGTCAAAGAGATGGAAAACATCATGGTGCTTGGTCACCACTACCACATATTTCATGCCCGATTTACGCAGTATTCTCGCGAGTTGTTGCTTTGAAAATTTCTCTAATCGGAGTTTCTGGGGCCACGTTGTCCATTCTGCCTTAGGATAAGCCCCCTTGTTTTGGTCTGGTGCGACAGCATCAGCCATGCCCCAACTCAAATCCGCATTTTTGTAAGTAGCCAAGCCGAAATGAATATACATTCCATAGCGAGCGTCCTCGTACCATTTCATTTCACTCTCTGTCGCGAAATTACTCTTATTCCAATCACTGTCTTTGATGACATGCATAAGATAAGGAGCCTGTTTGTAGATTTTCTCCAAAGGGCTTCCTTTGAATCTGCTCTCCGGAACAGACCATTAAGCATACGCTGGGAGGAACAGATACATAAGAACAAAAAGGAAGGAATATCGTCTCATCATGCTTAAAAGAATATAGGGGTCATTGATATGGCCGCTAAATCAGAAGGTGCACCGCCCTCAGGCATGGAAACCGTGATCGTGTGGATTCCTCCCCGTTCAAATTTCATCCATCCCATCGGACGCTCAGAGAAGAGGCTAGCAGTGCCTTGCTCATTTTGGACAACCTGTCCCTCATCACTTTCTATCTTCCAAACCACCCGACTTGTTCCTCTTGCCTTCAAAGAGATGTTATAAATTCCAGGTTCCTTTATTCTAACAGTCCAGGTCAATTTTCCACCGCGGTTGAGATCATGCGTGCAATACATATATTTCCATTCACCGAATTTCTCCTTCCAATGTGAATGGTAAATAGAGCAACCTTCTGGCTTTGCGAAATATACAGAAAGGTCTTGGATCCCAATCTGAGGGTCTACCGACTGAAGAGGATCCACAGCCACTTGCTCCGACTCCATCGTCAGTTCTATGACACTGATGTACTTTTCCGGCTGTTGGAGTGGCATGTGAAATACCGTCCAGTCGCCTTGGCGCTTAAATTCCACCCGCATTCTTTTCTCTCCTTTTAGTAAGCTTGCCTTTATGATCTTGCTTTTCAATCCTGGCAAGAACAGAAAGCCTGTAGAGGGCCATTGATAAACCAAAAGATATAACTTGTTTCCATGCTTAGTAATATCTCCCCAAAGCAAGGCATGCCTCCATGGAGATGGAGAAGCTCCATAAACAACCTGAGGATACGAGGAGATCCAACGACCTGAAGATTCCAACGCCTGCTGTACGAACGCAGGTATATCACCATTCCCATCTGGACCGACATTTAACATATAAGTACCTCCTCTTGCGACTGTCGAGAGTAAATTCGTAAGGATCTTTTTCGGAGATTTCCAATTGACATCATACCAAGAGTATCCCCAGCCGTCATTCGTGACATCGACACTTTCCCATAGTCCATCTACATTCTCGGGAGGAACCTCCATATCTCCCAAGCAGCGGTAATCGCCTAAATCATGACCGATGCGCCCGCATACCAATGCTTTCGGCTGGTTTTCATGAACAACAGATGCCAGTTTCTCGGCATATACCTTCTCTATTTTCCCTGGGGTATCAAACCAAACCAACTCTAAATTGCCATAATTCTTCGTGAGTTCCTCTACTTGAGGGAGGCATTTCTCTTTAAAATAATCAGCAAAAGACTTTGGGTTCCCTTCTGGATCTACGCATGGAGCACCTGAGCCTCCAGGATAAGTCCAATCTTGATTATGCGAATAGTAAATGCCCAATCCTATCCCCACTTCCTTACAAGCCCGGGCGAGTTCGGCGATCGGGTCACGATGGAAAGGAGTCGCATCATAAATATTAAATTGATTGCAAGCAGAGTGATACATCGCGAATCCATCGTGGTGCTTTGCGGTAATAACAATATATTTCATACCCGCGTCTTTTGCCAACCGAGCCAATTTCATGGCATCAAAGTTTGTTGGGTTAAAGATCCTGGCTGTAGCCTTATATTCATCCCGGTCTGCATTTGCCATGCCCTTATTCATCAACCATTCCCCAATACCGTAATAGGTCTTTCCATGCCATACATTGGCAAGTTTGGAATACAGTCCCCAATGGACGAACATAGCATACTTCCCCCATTTGAACAAATGTCCACGTTCTAAGGATCGGTTCTCACTTACCACCTGATCACTCTTCCCCCACATCTTATCCATCCCATCCTGTGCAGAAGCAGGAAGGACGGACAAAAGCAGGAATGCATAAAACAACACTTGCAACTTCATTTTATAAATTCCCTTAATTCCGCAACATATTATAGATTAAACTTTTTAAGTAGCTGAGCAACAAAAAGTTGCTCAGGATTTT
>CAJLYG010000086.1 GCA_905210845.1 uncultured Prevotella sp. | reverse complement strand
ATCCTCGGCATAGCCGGCATCACTATGGATGGCAAGCGACAATTCGAAAGGAACCTTCTTCCCTTCTAACGAAGGCATGTATACAGAACCTCCTCCTAACCAGTTGGTCATATAGGATCGTGCATTGATATCGTCCCCATAGTCATCCTCCCCATTCTTCGAGCTGTAGACAGAATAGGGGGCTCCTGCCCATTGCGCATAATATCTGGCTCCTTCCAAGGAACGGGGGAGCCCACTCGTACTTTCCCCTCGTATGATATTGCCCATGCCACCCCCAAACCGAACAGCATCAGCAGTCACCACACCTTTCTGTGAAGAGTGGTTCGTCAGGACAACTCTATTGTAAAGGTTGCATCCTTTGTCGAAATCGAATGTGCCTAAATACACCCAGGTACCTCCGCCCATTTGCTGGTTCACCTGGAAGTAGGTACGCTGTCCTTTATGGCAGACGATGTACTGTGCATCGCTGACGCTGTTGTCGAGGGTCTGATAGCTGACATAGACCGCATATCGCCCTGCTGTGGGAAAGGCAGGTTGATACGATACTTGACTGAGCGACCTGCTCTTGGATGTCGTTGCGATCATCTTGGCTGTCCCTGCCTCAAAAGGATTTTCATTGTCCTGATAGTCCCCACTATGACGGGCAAATCCTTTTTGCCCAGTGAACTGCCAGCGACCGTTGTTGTTGATCTCCTGATAATAAGGGTATTTTTGTATATCATCGTTGTCGATGATACATTCATTCTTCTGGGGATCTCTTTCCCGGGGCGTGAATACGACAGCTCCCGCATTTTCTAACATGGGTATTAAGTAAGGGACAACGATCATCTGTGTGAACAGATCTTCTGTAGTACAGAATAGCTGGGGGCGCTGCCAGCTCCATTTGCCTCTCTTGAGGTCAAAGTATCGTCCATGGCTCGCCCACAAGGAGATGTGGCGCCCATTGAGCCCATGTGTGATCCGGAATGGGCGGGACACGTTCCTGACCCATGCGTCTCCTTCATAATCGATGTCTCCCCACATCCTTCCCCTATCTGCATATTTCGTCAGGCGGTTCGGGACCAGGTCCTCGATCGCCATCCCGTTTGTCACCACCTTCATCTTGTAGCGGTTGTAAGGCTTGGGCAATACGCCCTTTAGCTTTGTATAGATTTGGTTGACGATGGTGGGCGTAAATTCCTGTGTGGAGAAATACTCGTCTACCACGGCGGTAATTGTGCGCGCACTGTCGTTTACCTCGCAGCCAGTCAATTTCGTTTTGTGAGGATCCTGGCTTTTATATTTATATCGCTGGAAAAAGAGCATGAGCTTACTTTCAACCTTAGGGTTAGAGGTTGACGTTTGGGCTGTTGCAAGTTCTATCCTGACAAGAAATGCCATGAGAAATATGAAACCAATCTTTACTTTCATCATTCTACGTTTCCTATCGTGAAATTCTCAGGCTTCTTCCCATGGAAGTCCTTATAGTATCGTTTGATTTCTTTGATTTGCTGCTCATAATCCCCGTTGGGAATAACCTCTTGGGTGCATTGGATGATACGCTTTTCATAATCAATGCCATAGAGTAGGATAGGGATCCTCGCTTTGAGGGCGATAAAATAGAACCCCTTTTTCCAATCCGGATTACGCGACCGTGTCCCCTCAGGCGTCACGCACAACCTGAAGGTCTTGCTCTTCTCAGCTTCTTGGGCGAGGTTGTCTGTCATGCTCGTATGCTTGTTCCTCCATACCGGTATCCCTCCCCAACGCCTGAAAAGGATACTGAGGGGCCATACAAACCATTCTTTCTTCATCAGGAAGTTACACGACAAACCTTCTGCACCCGCGTAAAGCCTGCCTAAGACAAAGTCCCAATTGCTGGTATGCGGAGCCAGGCAAAGAATAAACTTATCGGGGTGAGAGACGGTTATTTCCTTTCTCCACCCCAGACGTGAGTATAATAACCAACGACAAAAATTCTTCCACATAGCGATCTCTTAGTGTAAGTTGCCGATTTGGTCGATGATTTCTGAAACTTGCTTGTTGAAATCCTTCATGAGTTTCTGGAAATATTCTTTATCTTTCATCCCTGGTTCCGGATGAGAGATTCTCCGGATGAAGTCGGAATGGATACTAAGGATAGATGCCAGGAGCGCATTGACATCTTCCTGGTCTGGTTTGCCACTATACAGGGATGCTGCTACACATTCTGCAAACAAATCACTACAAATGTAGTTGATGGTCTTCTTTAATGTTCGTTTATTAGCCATAGCTTATAGAATTATAATTGCCACATTTTCTCGTCAAAGATAAAATAAAAAATGGGGAAAAGCAAGAAGATGGCTAAAAAAATGTTCAGAAACTTGGATTTCTTTCTTTTTTCTTTCCTCATATCAAGGAAAAGCATTAAATTTGCATCAGTTTCAATAGTAGAATTCCAATTATTCATATTAATATTAAAGGTAAAATGAAAAAGAGTCTTTTACAAAAAGAGAGAGCCGCTTACCAGCCCAAGCTGCCTAAGGGACTTCAGGGAGCTGTGAAAATTAAGGAAGGTGAGCCGACCCAAAGTGTTGGTGATCAGGAAGAGATCAAAAAGCTGTTCCCCAATACTTATGGTATGCCTCTTGTAGAATTCGTTCCTGGTGATCAGGAGAACTCACAGGTAATGAACGTTGGCGTTATCCTCAGCGGAGGTCAGGCTCCTGGCGGACACAACGTGATCTGTGGTATTTTCGATGCCATCAAGAAGATGAACCCGAATAACCGTTTATATGGTTTCCTGATGGGGCCTGGTGGACTCGTTGACCATCAATATATTGAGCTGACCAAGGATATTATTGATGATTACCGTAATACCGGTGGATTTGACATGATTGGCTCTGGCCGTACCAAACTGGAGAAAGTAGACCAGTTCGAGAAAGGTCTGGAGATTATCCGTCAGTTGGATATCAAGGCCATTACCATCATCGGCGGTGATGACTCTAATACAAACGCTTGTGTCCTCGCGGAATACTATGCAGCCAAGAAATATGGCGTTCAGGTCATTGGTTGTCCTAAGACCATTGATGGTGACTTGAAGAATGACCAGATCGAGACTTCTTTCGGCTTCGATACTGCTACCAAGACGTATAGCGAGGTAATCGGCAATATCGAGCGCGACTGTAACTCTGCCCGTAAGTATTGGCATTTCATCAAGTTGATGGGTCGTTCTGCTTCTCATATTGCATTGGAATGTGCCCTGCAGTGCCAGCCTAATATCTGTATTATCTCTGAGGAAGTACAGGAGAAGGATATGACCTTGAACCAGATCGTGGAGCAGATTGCCACGGCTGTAGCCAACCGTGCTGCCGCAGGTAACAACTTCGGCGTTGTCTTGATCCCGGAAGGTTTGATCGAGTTCATTCCTTCTATTGGTCGCCTGATAGACGAACTAAACGACTTGCTTGCTGCTCATGGCGCAGACTATAAGGATCTTGACAAGAAGGCACAGCGTGAATATATCTTGACGCATTTGAGCAAGGAGAATGCAGAGACCTTTGCAACACTGCCTTATGAGGTAGCACGCCAGTTGTCTCTTGACCGTGACCCTCATGGAAATGTCCAGGTATCCTTGATCGAAACAGAGAAACTTCTTTCGGATATGGTCGCTGCTAAATTGGATGAATGGAAGAAGGAAGGTAAGTATGTGGGTAAGTTCGCAGCTTTGCATCACTTCTTTGGTTATGAAGGTCGTTGTGCCGCTCCTTCTAATTTTGATGCTGACTATTGCTATGCCCTCGGCGTGAGCGCAGCTCAGCTGATCGCAAATGGCAAGACAGGTTACATGGCTATTGTCAAGAATACAACTGCTCCTACGGATGAATGGAAAGCTGGAGGTGTGCCTATTACAATGATGATGAACATGGAGCGCCGTAATGGTGAGATGAAGCCTGTTATCCGTAAGGCCTTAGTCGACCTGAACGGAAAGCCATTCAAGAAATGGGCTGAAAAGCGGGATGAGTTCGCTAAGGAGACTTGCTTTGTTTATCCTGGCCCTATCCAGTACTGGGGTCCGTCTTCTGTATGCGACCGTACCACGCGTACGCTCGCTTTG
This sequence comes from uncultured Prevotella sp., assembly GCA_905210845.1. Classification (GTDB taxonomy): domain Bacteria; phylum Bacteroidota; class Bacteroidia; order Bacteroidales; family Bacteroidaceae; genus Prevotella. The sequence goes on along the minus strand of CAJLYG010000086.1, from coordinate 7,338 downwards.
GAACAGGAGAAATAAATCATGTGGTGAGAGACAAGGTCGCATGGCGGGTATTCGTATGCGATCGTGTCTTTCGCTATTTTCTTAATAATCAATGGGGAACAGAAGGACGACAACAAGAAAACGGATCACTGCGAACAGGAAAGTAACCACTCGTAGGACGAGTTCGCGTTCACGTTCATTTGTTCCCCGTTTCCTTCGTAAATACCCGCGATGGGCATGGTGGACAGGGGGTATTGGCATTGTCGTCTTTTATATCTGGGTATTTTATTATTTTTTTGTCGGACCGACGGGATTCCGTTGGAGGGCCTTATATGGGGATGCTAATTACCCTGAAGGATATGAGATCCATGGGATTGACATCTCACACTATCAGGGGAATATCGATTGGGATGCCCTGCAGAATGCCATGATTGAGAAATGCCCGGTGCGCTTTATTATCATCAAGTCGACAGAAGGTTCCAGTAAGTTGGATGAAAACTTCAACGATAATTTTTACCAGGCTCGGGAATATGGCTTTATCAGGGGTGCCTATCATTTTTGGAGTACGAAGTCTTCAGCAAGAGACCAGGCATATTATTTCCTGAAACAGGTTCATCTGGAAGATGGTGACCTGCCTCCGGTCTTGGACATAGAGCATAAGCCAAAGGACCAGTCCGTTGAGGACTTTCAAATGGATGTCCTGACTTGGTTGCATATTGTAGAGGACAAATATCATGTTAAGCCGATTATATATACTTATTATAAGTTCAAGGATGCTTATCTGAACGCTCCTGTCTTTGACGATTATCCATATTGGATTGCCCATTATTATGTGGATAAGGTGGAATACAAGGGAAAATGGAAGTTTTGGCAACATACGGATGCGGGTAGGTTGCCGGGTATCAAGGGATATGTAGATTTCAATATCTATAACGGTTCCTATTATGACCTACGGAGGCTGACAATAGGCTCTGATCGTCAGGTGGGGACAGATGCCTATGATGAATGACCTTCCCTAAAGGGGAGGTTTTATAAATCATTATTTCAAGGTATTGGACAGACAGGACTTTCTCCTTACCTTTGCATCAGGTATGTAGACGGGATGCCATCCCCTATCCTGATGAGTGGGATGGCTGCTCTCCGGTCAGCGAGTGGTGAAATACTCACCATTGAGTATTGCATAATCCTGTAGAAAATTGTACCTTTGCACGTTGAAGAATTGAATTGGTAAGATGAAATTATCTGATTTAAAAACAGGTCAAAGCGGCATCATCGTCAAGGTGATGGGACACGGGGGGTTCCGCAAGCGTGTCGTTGAGATGGGATTCATTAAAGGACAGAAGGTTGAAGTGTTGTTGAATGCTCCTTTAAAGGATCCGGTCAAATACAAGATCATGGGATATGAGGTCAGTCTTCGTCATAGTGAGGCGGAGATGATCGAGGTGCTCAGTGAGGCGGAGGCGAGGACCATGGAAAGGCAACAGACTTCCCATCCGGACTTGGAGGCTGAGACGACAGATACCCCGGATGATGTATATGATCGTCCCCTGACCGATGAACAGTTGAAAGATGCTGCCATGAAGAGGCGCAAGGTGATCAATGTGGCTCTTGTCGGTAATCCAAACTGTGGCAAGACGTCCTTGTTCAATTTCGCCAGCGGTGCCCATGAACGGGTAGGAAACTATTCCGGAGTGACCGTGGATGCCAAGGAGGGACATGCGGAATACGAAGGGTATCAGTTCAACTTGGTCGACCTGCCTGGTACTTATTCCCTGTCTGCTTACTCTCCGGAGGAACTGTATGTCCGGAAACAATTGATCGAGCATACTCCGGATATCGTTATCAATGTCATAGATTCCTCTAACTTGGAGCGTAACCTCTATCTGACCACGCAGTTGATTGACATGCATGTGCAAATGGTGGTTGCCCTTAACATGTTTGACGAGACTCAGAAGAGGGGGGACACCATGGATTTAGACAAGTTGTCGGAGTTGTTCGGCATACCGATGTGCCCTACGGTGTTCACGACAGGAAAGGGCGTGAAGGAACTGTTCCATACGGTGATCGAGGAATATGAGGGGACAGAGGGTGAGAGCAGTCATTTCCGGCATATCCATATCAACCACGGGCATGAGATTGAGCATGGCATTAAGGATATCCAGGAACATCTCAAGCAGGAAACTAACTTGCGCGAGCATTACTCTACACGCTATCTTGCCATTAAACTGTTGGAGAATGACAAGGAGGTAGAGGATTATATCCGTAAGTTGCCTGATGCTGATGAGATATTCAAACATCGCGACGATGCGGCCCGTAGGGTGAAAGAGGAAACAAAGGAAGATGCGGAGACAGCCATCATGGATGCCAAGTATGGGTTTATCCATGGGGCTTTGAAAGAGGCGGAATATGAGACGGGGTCGAATGAGGATACCTATAAGATGACGCATATCTTAGACAAGATCCTTACCAATCATTTCATCGGCTTCCCAATCTTTATCTTGTTGTTAGCCTTGATGTTCTTCGTGACCTTCTCTTTGGGTCAATATCCCATGGACTGGATTGATGACTTGGTGGCTTGTCTTGGCGAGACCATCGGACACTACATGCCAGAGGGACCTCTCAAAGCTATGCTCATCGATGGCGTATTAGGGGGCGTAGGCTCCGTGATCGTTTTCCTGCCACAGATCTTGATCTTGTATTTCTTTATCTCATTCATGGAGGATTCTGGATACATGTCGCGTGCAGCATTCATCATGGATAAACTGATGCATAAGATGGGACTGCATGGTAAGTCGTTCATTCCCTTGATCATGGGCTTCGGGTGCAACGTGCCGGCAGTGATGGCGACAAGGACCATTGAAAGCCGTCGATCGAGATTGGTCACGATGCTGGTTCTCCCACTGATGAGCTGCGAGGCGCGTATTCCTATTTATATCATGATCATCGGCACGTTCTTCGCTTTGAAAATGCAATGGATCGTCATGCTGTCGCTCTATCTGATCGGTATCGTCATGGCGGTGATCATGAGCAAGATCTTCACTAAGTTCCTGATCAAGGGCGAGGATACGCCATTCGTGATGGAACTTCCTCCTTATCGGTTCCCAACGGCGAAGGCTCTTTGCCGCCATACTTGGGAGAAAGGCAAGCAATATTTGAAGAAGATGGGTGGTATCATTCTTGTGGCGAGCATTATCATCTGGGCATTGGGCTATTTCCCGCACCAAGAACACTTAGGACAGCAAGAGCAGCAGGAACAAAGTTATATCGGAAGGATAGGGAAGACGATCGAGCCTGTGTTCAGGCCACAAGGGTTCAACTGGAAATTAGACGTAGGACTGGTCGCAGGAGTGGGGGCGAAGGAAATCGTTGCCTCTACGATGGGCGTGCTCTACTCGAATGATGACAGCTTTGGGGATGATAGCAATTATAACGATGCCGGTGGGAAATATGAGAAGCTTAGGATGCACATCACAAAGGATATCGCAGAATCCCATCATATATCTGTTGAGGAAGCAGGACCGATATCCGTGCTGACCGCTTATTGCTTCCTTCTGTTTGTCCTCTTGTATTTTCCGTGCATCGCCACGATTGCAGCGATCAAGGGTGAGACGGGATCGTGGAAATGGGCTGCTTTCACTGCGGTCTACACCACTTGCTTGGCATGGATCGTCTCTGCCCTCGTCTTCCGCGTGGGGTTGTTGTTGATCTGATGCAGGGCTTGGTCCCCGGCCCGTGTGCTTCTTTGCATTCTTGGGGATGGAAATGATTCATGAACAAAGCAGCCTGACCGTTTCGGCCAGGCTGCTTTGTTGTCGTTCCCAACGAAGGGAGAGGATGTCTTATTTATTGGATGACAATTTGTCGGTCAGGAACTGGTGTGATTGCAGCATTTGCTTAGGATCCAGTGCCTTGTCGAGTTCCTCTTTCGTCATTAACTTCTGTTCCAGTACAATATCATAGACAGACCGGTTGGTCTCATGGGCTTCCTTAGCCACCTTGGTACTCTTCTTGTATCCGATATAGGGGTTCAGGGCTGTGACGATGCCGATGGAATTCTTTACCATCTCATAGCAGCGTTCCTTGTTTACCGTGATTCCGAGGATGCATTCCTCTGTCAGGGTGTCAATGGCATTGTGCAACCACCACAAGCTCTCGAACAGACATTCTGTGATCACAGGCTCCATCACGTTCAATTCCAACTGTCCTGCCTCGGCAGCGAAGGTTACGCAGGTGTCATTGCCGATCACCTTGAAACATGTCTGGTTGGTTACCTCAGGGATAACGGGATTGACTTTTCCCGGCATGATACTCGATCCAGGAGCTTTCGGAGGCAGGTTGATCTCGTTGAGCCCGCAACGAGGACCAGAAGCCATCAACCGCAGGTCGTTGCAAATCTTGGAGAGCTTGACAGCTAAGCGTTTCAAGGCACCGGAATAGCTTACATAGGCACCTGTGTCAGGAGTGGCCTCTACCAAGTTGGGAGAGGAAACGAAGTTCTCACCTGTCAGCTTGCTCAGGTTTGCGGCACAGAGCTTGGCGAATCCGGGTACTTTTGTGCCAGCCGCATGAGACTCCATCCAGCCGAACAGATCCGTGCCGCCCATGTTGATCTCATGGAGCAGTTTGACATTACGCTCCAAGTTCAGGATTTCTTCTTCCAAGTTGTCTGCGTACGCATTGAACTCCTGCCCAAAGGTCATGGGGACGGCATCTTGCAACTGTGTGCGCCCCATCTTGATGGCATCCTTGAACTCGTCAGCCTTGTAGCGGAAGGCAGAGATCAGCCCTGTCAGACTGCCGACCAAGGTCTTGTTCATACGGATCAAGGCCAGGCGGATGGTTGTGGGATAGACATCATTGGTCGACTGCCCGCAGTTGACATGGTCGTTGGGATAACAGTATTGGTATTCCCCTTTCTGATGTCCCATGATCTCCAAGGCGCGATTGGCAATGACCTCATTGGCATTCATGTTGACGGAAGTGCCGGCACCGCCCTGCATCATGTCGATGGGGAAATTTTCGTGTAATTTCCCATCAATGATCTCGCGGCAAGCCATGGAGATGGCACCGGCGATCTCGTCGTTGATCGTGCCTAAGGCATGGTTGGTCTGTACGGCAGCCAACTTCACGTAGGCAATGGCGATCACGTAGTCAGGATAGTCGCGCATCTTCTTGCGGGAAATATGATAGTTGTTGATACCACGTTGTGTCTGCACGCCATAGTAAGCGTCTGCAGGCACCTTGAGTTCACCTAAAAGGTCTGACTCAACTCTGAATTTCTTTTCTTCAGTCATCTTTGTTTGGATTTTTAATTATAAGTTGTTCTTGTTTACTTGGGCAAAGATACAATGATTTTGCCGCTTTGCGTTTACGAAAAACGATTTATAATTTGTAAATAACGAAACTCTGTCCATTCCTTGTGTCCAGGATAGCGGCAGGAAGTCGTCTCCTTGCCTTAAAAGCATTTGATGCGGTACATGAACCCGAGCTCGATGCGATTCGTATGGTAGTCGGATAACCCGCATTTTTTACTGTAGTCGTATTGGTGCCCGAAGTAGGCGAGAAAGATGCGGAGGTCCTGCGACTTGTCAGGATAATACTCAATGCTGCCTGAGTACCCAATTGATGTCCGGTAGTTTTTCAGCCGTTCGATCTTGCTTACGTTGGCTGTCTCATACGTGCCTTTGACCATGAGATTCCATTGGGGCGCAAACTGCCAGTTAACCTTGGTGATCCAGGATTGGTAATGGACGTCCGAGAAATAAAGGTTAGCATCGGTGTAGCCGAGTCCTTCCATGGCTTCGCCCGTAGCGATCTTCAGTCGGTCGAGCCCGTCAAAGGCTGCCATGTAATCCACATACCACTGCAGGGTAGGGAGGTTGAGTTTCTCGCCAAGTGCGATCTCACGACTGTACTTATGCTTGGCCTGTGTTTGGAGGCCATACGACCAGCGGGTCTGCAACTTATTGTCTAAGAAACTTCCACTCCACAGGACAATGTAGGTCAGGGGATGGTTGGCTTTCTCTAAAATCCGGGTTTGGGTGCCGTCTCCTTCCACGGAGCGGGCATCACTGCCATATTCATCAGCAAAGCTGCCATTGTTGGCATCGGTGATATTGAGATCGACTTCCTGGGTGGGCGTGACCTTATAAGAGATATTAATGCCTGCCATGAAGTTATCCATGTTGTCCACCATGTCGGAATATTGGTAGATGAACATCGGGTTCTCATCAAATTCGAACCCGCCCCAGTTCTGGCACATCTTTCCCACCTGAATGCCCACCTTGGGTGAGAACTGGTAGCCAACCATCAGGATGTCGGTGGCTTTGGCGAAATTGTCTTCGCTCTGGGCACTATTGCCTTTGTTCAGGCGATGACGGAAACGATAGGAGATCTTATCGGTGAGATTGCCTTTGATCTCAAGACGTGCCTGTTGGTTCTTGAATGCCGACTGCCACTCATGGCCATCCAAGCTTTTCTGAAAATGGGCAGCGTAGTTGAAATAGACATTGAACATGTCGTTTTTCTTCTCTAATCGGGTGACCCTTTCGTATAGGCTTTGGTAGTCTCCGTCACTACCTCCCATGCCGGTGTTGTTGCCCTGTGCGTTCACAACCAAGGTAAAGGTGAGCAAGGCAGTGAGGGTTAGGATTCTATTCTTCATTGTTGTTCGTTTTGGATGGAGGATATAACTCCCCCTTGATCTCCCAGAGCTTGGGGGATAGGGAAAGAGATACGATAAAATGTGAAAGTGAGGGTTATCCTTGTAGGATTAATATTCCTGGAAATACTCTTGTATTTTTTGCCAATCATGTGTCTTGGTCAGCGCTAACATCAACAGGACACGTGCTTTCTGTGGGTTCAAGGTGAGGGATGCAATGAAATGGTACTTGCTGTCATCTACCTCTCCATTCAGGCAAGTAGGACCGGATGGCACGCGACTGGACCTGACGATGTTGATTCCTTTGGCACGTGCCTTCAGGGCAACGTCAAAGACATCTTTGTAGAAGTTGCCATCGCCGACACCTGCTAATACGATACCGTCGAAGTTGGCATCCATGAAGGCTTGCATGGGCAGGGGCGAGCAATTGGCATAGCCGTAGACGATCCCCACCTTGGGCAGCTCAGTCAACTGGTCGACGTTGAACTCGCTATGTGTCGTATGCAGGTTGGTGGTCTCCCGGCTGTAGAAAGCCTTTCCATTGTAGACATATCCCACCTTCCCATAGTTGGGTGCCTGGAAGGTAGCGACGTCCGTCGTATGGGTTTTCGTGACATCCTTGGCATCAAGGAGCATATTGTTCATGCAGCACATCACGCCCCGTCCTTTCGAGTTGGAACTGGCAGCAGCCACGACAC
>CAJLYG010000085.1 GCA_905210845.1 uncultured Prevotella sp. | reverse complement strand
TGCAAGTTGTATTTCTTACTTGTGAAATCTATATCAGTTCTCACAACTGAATCCCTCGCTCAACAAGCGTTTGATACCACCTTCTCCGTATTGATCGTAATAATAGTACAGGTAATCCCATCGCATTTGGTCAACGACGATGCCTACCACCAATTTAGGACGATCTATCTTTGCCGATGCACATAAGGTCATCAACAAACAGAAAGCCCCCATGAAAAACTTTTTCATCAGATAAATAATTTAATTATAATACAGTTCAGCAGGAAGAAGCTGTTTGCCCTCCTGATTAAAGACATTCAATCGAAGCATTCCCCCGTTGTGATCGAAGTAGCGAACCTCAATGCGGTGGTAGCCAGCCTTAAGTGCTTGTCCGCAAATCTCTTCGTGGGGACTTTGTTCGCGGTCATTGTCGACGACCATGTTGCCGTCGATTTTCAGCCAACTACCGTCATCGCTTTTCAACGCAAAGGTATAGACTCCATCCTTAGGCACCTTGATATAGCCCTGGATGACTAATCCAATGTTGCCCTTTACACCATCAGGAATCATCACATCAGGGATAGGATAGCTTCCTTTTAGAGGTGCTTGTGTGATCAATGCGCATTTCACGCCGGGGAAGTCATGCCAAGCTGCAGTCAGTCCGGTGCGTGAAGGTTGTACCTTCATGGCTTCCAAGTATCCTTGCTTGATGAAGTCGGCTCTTACCAATTCCCCTCCCTTGCCTTCTGGAGTAATGGTGCGCAAGATAAAATGGGTTGTCTCGTCCACCTTGATCGGCTTTTCATATTTGGCTGAAGAACTGTTGGGGAAAGTCCCGTCTGTAGTATATCTGATAACTGCCAAAGGATCATCGCAAGATGCACTAAGCGTTGCCTGGTCAGTAAAGGCAGTGACCGTATTTATACCAGTAATGTTAGGGACATGATAGCGGATGCCCAACTCGTGCAAGGAAAGGAGCTGCTTCCGGATACGACGCCTGAAATCCGTGAAATTCTTCTGCTGCGGATCCGTCCAAGCCAATTCAGCCATGGCTAACATACGTGGGAAATATTGGTACATCATCCTGTCATATGTTGGCACCCATTCGGTCCAGAGATTTCCTTGAACGCCAAGCACATGCTTCTTTTGGGCAGCAGACAACTTGTCAGACTGGAAATCAAAGGTGTAGATATTATTCAAATTGTCCGGTGTCTCGGCATAATCCAAATAACTAATGGAAGTAGGACAGAAGATGGCATCATTGCCATGGCTGGTAGCTTTGCTCACTGCGTCGGGCACCCAGCCACGCCACCAGGAGATGGTGGATGTCTTTGACAACCCGCCTTCGATGATCTCATCCCATCCTATCATCTTCTTGCCAAAGGAATTGATGTCATCTTCCATCTGATGGATGAACCAAGACTGAAGTTCCACCTCGTCCTTCAGGTGATTGTCCTTGATCCTTTTCTGGCAATCCGGGCATTTCTTCCAATTATCTTTCTCTACTTCATCCCCTCCAATGTGGACATATTCATAAGGGAACAGGGAGGTCACCTCTTTCCAAACATTCTTGCAGAATTCAAGCGCAGAGTCTTTTCCGGGGCAGATGGGTGACGAGAAGGTCTGTCCCCAACCTACTGTATTGAAACAAGATAATCCTTGATAATTGCTGACTCCACTGAGGAAGTGTCCTGGCATGTCTATTTCCGGGATTATCTCGATACCCCGTTGCTTGGCATAAGCCACGATCTCTCGGATGTCATCCTGCGTATAGTATCCTCCATAGAGCGTATCGCCCTGCTCTACTCTTTTCTTGTCATTGGGCAAGAGGAGGTCGGGATTATCTTCTTGCCTTGCCCTTCTCAGGCAGATAGAGTCTTGGTTGTTGTATTTTCTCCATGCTCCCTTCGCGGTCAGCAAGGGATATTTCTTTATCTCAATACGCCATCCCTGGTCATCTGTCAAGTGCCAATGGAATCGGTCAAACTTATACATGGCCATCAAGTTGATCAACTGCTCCACCTCAGACTTGGAGAAAAAGTGCCTTGAGCAATCCAGCATGAACCCCCGCCATTGGAAGCGCGGCTCATCTTGGATGGAGACATATGGGAAGCGATGCTGAAGGGCCATTTGTCTGATCGTCCCAATGCCATTGATAACACCGTTATAATCATTGCCCGTCACGAGTATCCCGAAGCGATCGATGGTCAACAGGTAGCCGCCACTCTTGTTTCCATCCTTCAGGGTAAGTCGAATATCACCTTTTCGGGAAGAAGTAAGCTTGCAGCTCACGCCAGACTGGGCGGTAAGGTTCTGTGCAAGATACTCTGCTGCTGGTTTCAATTGTGGGTCAGCATAAGAAATGGTTACTGACTTCTTCATGACATAGTTGCCTTTACCCCATGTAATCTTTTGGGGCAGAGGGATGAGGTCTGTCTTTGCACTAACGCTGCAAAGGTAGCAGCTGAGAAGAAGTGCAGAGAACAGGTATTTAATACAGTTCATATTGATAATTCATAAAATCGTTTATACAGCCAATAGTTTTGTTTGTCCATCGATAGATGCCTCAAAATAGGGATATTCATCCCTAAGATAAATATCGTCATAGATAAAATCTGCTACTACCGTGTCTTTCCGATCAGGCAGGATCAGCCCCATCTTTCCATTCTTCTGGGCGATGATCGGCATCGTCTTCAAATCGTCAACATAAGTATAACATGTCCGCAGGAAGTCGTACAAGGGATGGACTAAGATGTCGCCCTTGTGGTCCTTGATCCCGAACTTGCCGTTTTCCTCGAATATTTGGTGGTATCGGATATACTTTTCCTTGATGCGGCGCATGTAATTGACCATTCTCCTTTTATCGTTGACCATCTGCACCATATAGTCGAATGTATCGCAATAATTGGCGATCGCACGTGCTAAAACGATCTTGAAATCAAGGCCACTGATCGCCTTTCGGTTCAAGTCAATATACCTGGCGATGGCTTCCTCCTTCTCAGGCACGGTAAGATGGGAGAGCTTTTCCTCAAACTTCTCCATGATAGCCTTGCTCCCAGACATACCTTTGATATAACGGTGGATCTGGCGACCCATTTCCTGACACACGAACCTATCGATCTGCTGAACTTCTATCGGATCAACATACTCGGACTCGAAATTATCCAATGTTATTTTTCCCATGATATCAACCTCAGTTTTTGCAAAGGTAATGGAAATATTTGAAATCACCAAAAATAATGGTCAGCAATCTCAATAAAAAAGCAGGAGTGGTAAGTCCACCCCTGCTCATCCTCCATTTATGGATATCTTCATTCTAATGCCTTGCGATTCTCTTGAACATCTTCCTGTGGAATTTATCCTCTGCGCGTATTACCTTGAACACCTTGCTGGCAGGAAGGATTCTCATGAATTTCGCATGGTAGCTTTGTTGCAGCTTTTTCATCTGGAGATCACAGGAATCCATCACTCGGATGGCTTCCTCGCAAGCCCGCTCATCATTGGTGTCAATGTGATGATACCGGCGCATCTGGTCGAAGAGCGCACGCTGCTTTTTCTGCAATTCGGCATAGACCGGGAAGAACTTCTCAGCCTCATAAGGGGTGAGTCCTGCCTCGGTCGTGATAAATTGCTCCATCTCTGCCTGAAAACGGGCTGGGTCAAACTTTCTTCCCTGTGGGGGCTGTGCCTGCACGAGGAAAGCGAACAGGCATAATAGATAGACTGTCAATATCCTTTTCAACATAGTCTGTCTCCTTAATTATTGCTACCCTCACTGGAGAGGTAAGCATACATATCCGTATTGTCTATCATCGTATAGTCGGCTGCCTCATCAAAAGCGCTGTATCCCGAGGATACTTGTTCCGTGTTTGCCACCACTTGGCGTGCATCCGACTTCTCCTGATGGAGATAAATGCCGATACTGAATATGGCCGCACAGACGCTGGCAGCTGCCAATAAAGCAGGGCGATATCGCCGCCAGACACTGGGCTGCATCACGATCTCACGTGCTTCACGCTCCGGAAGCTTGGTCATCAGCTCAGAGGTGAAGTGGTCGAAATACCCTTCAGGAACCTTGAAAGGCGATTTCGTTTCATACTTTTGCTTGAGTAATTCTTCTTCTCTGTTCATATTCCGATCATTCTTTATTTCTTTGACGTATAATAGGGGAAAAGGTTTAATCATGTTGATGAAAAAATTCGCTTATTTTCTTGACTGCTGTATGATAGCTGGCTTTCAGGGCTCCTTCCGACGTCCCTAACAGTTTGCTGATCTCACTGTACTTCATCTCATCGAAGTACCTGAGGTTAAAGACCGTGCGCTGCACGTCGGGTAAGGTAGAGACTGCCTCTTGCAACTCTGCCTGTGTCTCATCGCCATCAAAATATTCATCTGCCATCAACTTGTTGGCCACGCTCAGGTCTTCATCCGCATTAATGGATTGCTGCACCTTCTGCTTGCGCAGGAAGTCCAAGGCTTCATTTATCCCGATTCTGTAAAGCCATGTCGACAGCTTCGACTTATTTTGGAAGTCGTCTAAGTTGTTCCAAGCCTTGATAAAAGTATTCTGGAGGATGTCATTCGTATCCTCATGGTCCATAACGATATGCCGGATTTTCCAATACAGCGGTTCGCTATACTGTCTTACAATCATCTCGAAAGCCTGTCTTTGGGTTCTCGGATCCGATAATTGCTTCAGGACTTCTTTCTCGTCGTATCGTTTCATCTGTAATTCCGAAGATATTGATAGATCACCCGATCGTAGCCATAGACATCATCGTACTCTCTCAGGCGTCCTTCCTGATCCGGGTAAATTGTATAATAGGTGATGAAAAGCGGGACCTTGGGCTCCACTTTCAATGTCCCAATGAGCCTCGACCTATCCAGGGTATCGACCTCTTCTTCATCGGTCTCATTCCCTTCCGGGCGCTCAGGCTCACGCTCCCCAACCTTACTAACGTCAGCGAGCATGGAATATTTTATCTTGCCGATGGTTTCCCTGTCTTTTTTCTCTAAGAGAAAGACTGCCAAGTCGAAGGGCTTCTCCACCCTCACGCATCCATGTGAGACTCCTCTGTCGGTCCTTTGGAAGACATCTCGCGAGGAGGTATCATGCAAGAACACGGAGAAACTATTGTCGAAGCGGAAGATGATCCTGCCCAACGCATTCCCCTCTCCTCCTTCCTGTATGACCAAGTAGTCCCGGTTCTTCAGTCCTTGGTAGGAGGCGCGCCAAACCTCCACCTTCTTCCCCGTGCTACGCTCTCGGATAAAGAAGCGATGGCGGTCGAAATAACTACTATTCCCCGCATGACGGAGGATGCTTTTCTCCACGATACTCTGCGGGACGATCCACTGGGGGTTAATATCCATCCGCTTGATCTCACTGGTCAGGAGCGGGGTCTTTGTCTCAAACGTTCCACATCCAATCCGCATGGACAGCACACTGTCCTCATCCACGGCATAGAGATGAAAGGAGGGAATGTTCACGAAGACATATTTCCGGTGCCTCTGGGGATAATCGTGCAACCGCCATCGACAACGCTCCATGTTGCAGAGGATCTTGGGCCGCTCCGAGGCTGGCGTGTTCGGATTGTTCAGGCGACTCAGCAAACGATGGTACATGGGACTCACGGGTTGTACTTCCTGGAGGAATTCGGCTACACTGTCATGAGCCACTTTTTGAAAGGCGATCTGAAGGAAACGTTTCCCTGGATGATCCATGGGGATATCGAACAATCCGCGGTAGGAGACATGGGTGGAATCGCTATCCTTTACCTCCAATCGGTTGAAGACGAGCTTGGGATTGACATAGCCGAAACGCTGCCCAGTGGCATACCGAAGGTACGCCTTGGTGAGATGATACTCCAAACGAGCGAGGACACGGTTGACATGATAAGTGCTGTCATTGAAGTCGAGGGCTCTCAGATGCCGCAGGTCGGTCTCGATGGCACTGACACAAAATTGATCTTTCCTGAATCCCATCTCTCCCACTTGCCGCAAATAGCGGACCAGCGTGTCCGCACGCTGGTCCACGCCGAAGCGGCCGATCCAAAGGAAAGACCCTTTCCGCTGATAATATCGCTTGGTTTGAAAATCTACCCACATAGAATCCTTGTCGTTCTCAATAAGCTTCCTGACCTGGCGACGGATGGCATGAGAATTCATGACGAAGGAAGCTGTTCTCAGCGAGGAGTAGGCTTCCATGGTCAACTCTTTGTCTGGATTCGCAACTTTCTCGCGGCATGAAACCGTCAATGCCATGAGGACAACGAACCACAATAACGGATGGATTCTCAAAATATACTATTTGATAGAGATCTTTCGTACGACATTGCCTACCTTAAATATATAGATCCCTTTCGTCAAGTTCAGGTCATAGCGCTTGTCAGGACCTTCTATCTTCACACTCATCACCCGAACGCCCGCCAAATTATATACATTCAGCACTTCTCCATTCGCATTGGTAATGTGCACCACGTTCTGAGAAACCGAAATGGTGATCTCATCGAAATTACCCTCGGCAATTTCTGCACCCGGATGAGCCATCGATAAAGTAGGAATACCGATGAGAATAAATGCAAAGAGGAATATCTTGAGTATATTTTTAATCATAAGCTATTCTATTATATTGCAAAAATAAACCTAAAAATTGAAATAGCCTCTTGACATCCATGGCAAAACGTATGATATTAAGGTTATTTAACTAATTCTACACAATAATAAATAGAAATGCCGCAGTCAAAAGGGATCTATCCAAGGGATCGTCAACAACATTACAGGAGATGACCTTTTAGCTTGCGATAGATGACCTATTGAGCCCTGAAAGTTGACCTATTGAGCCCTGAAAGATGGCCTATTGGAAATCCTGCGTGGGAAGGTTGGGAAGAAGTACAGTTTGGGCACGGAAGAGCTATACGTCAACGACCATTCCCTCCTTTGTCAGGAGCGTATGGGGGAAGATGGCCTTTGCCTCCTGGAGCAAGACCTCCTCGTCATCATAGCGCGCGCTGTAATGGCCCAGCAGGAGTTTGCCGACATGAGCATCCCTTGCCACGGTCGCTGCCTGTGCTGCCGTACTATGGTAATAGAGCTGGGCGCGAGTTTCATATTGCGAGGTGTAAGTAGACTCGTGGTACAGCGTGCTCACGCCCTCTAACCATTGGTGCAAGGTAGGAATGTACCTTGTATCGCTGCAATAGGCATACGAACGAGGCTGCTCCGCAGGTTCGGTCAGCAAATGGTTAGGGATGACCTCACCCTCTTCCGTCGTCCAGTCTGCCCCATTCTTGATATTATTGATCTGACTGACAGGGATCCCATAGAAGTCGATCATGTCCCGCCGGATATGGGGCAAGGTAGCTTTCTCGCGGAAGAGATACCCACAGCAGGGAATGCGGTGCTGCAAAGGGATTGTCTCTACCGTCAGGCTCTTGTCCTCATAGACCACGGCATGTGCCGTGGTGTCAACCGGATGGAAGACGACCTCATAGTCAAGGCCCTTGCAAAACATATCCATCTGCGCGTTGAGCATAGGCTCAAAGGCAGCCGGTCCATACACATGGAGAGTTGCCGTGCGCCCCAACATGCCGAAGGTAGAAATCAAGCCGATCAGTCCGAAGCAATGATCGCCATGGAGATGGGAGATAAAGACGGCACTGATCTTCGTGAACCTCAGGTGGGCGCGGCGCAATTGCATCTGCGTGCCTTCCCCGCAATCGACCATGAAGAGCTTTCCCCGAACCTCAACGACCTGGGAAGAAGCATAATGTTTCAAGGTGGGCAGAGCACTGCCACAGCCTAAGACAAGAACGCGAAAAGGCTCCATCTCTTACTCCTTATTTCTGGCGCTTGAAGGTAAAGATCCCTTTGTCGTTTTCCAGATAGAGGCTATCTGCACCCAATTCATCAATCTGGAAGGTATCTTTGTTCAGAACCAATTTTCCATTGCATATTCTCCAGCTCGTCCAAGGGTTCGTCTCAGCCTGTACGTTCGACTTAACGATGCCGCCTTCCTCGATCACGAAGTTCTTGTCGATGCTGGTCCACTTGCCGCAAAGCGTCGTGAGATTGACGATGAGGGTAGCGACATTCTCGCCATCCGCATTCTTATGCCCAATGACAGCCAACCGGTCGCCGCTCAGCAAGCCACCTTGCACCTGTGCATCCTCCTCCACTTGCATGGCATAGCTCAAGGTATCCCCCTTGTCGGTAATCAGTTCCAAGGTGTGCATGGCCGTATTCTCCCCGCAAACGCCATAAACGGTTGAGTCGGCAACTGCATTTTCGGATGAGATACTGTCATTGCTGCCTGCGGTCTGACGTTTCTGATTTGACTGGCAACCCACCATGACCATTGCTGCCATGGCGACAGCTGCAAAAATTAATTTCTTCATAGCACTTGTGTCGTTATTTTGTCCGATTGTTTTCTTGTTTCTTTGCTTCATCCCAATATTGATCCATTTCTTCCAAAGACATGTCTTTCAGATCCTTATGCATGTCTTTGGCTTTCTGTTCCACATAATTGAATCGTCGGATGAATTTATGATTGGTATGCTCTAAGGCATTGTCAGGGTTCAGATGATAGAGCCTGGCGGCATTGATCACGCTGAAAAGGAAGTCACCGAGCTCACGGGTGCTTTTCTCCTTATCTTCCCTTTTCAGTTCTGTTTCCAGTTCTCCCAACTCCTCCCTGACCTTATCCCAGACATCAGCCTTGTCCTTCCAGTCGAACCCAACATTACGGGCCTTGTCCTGGATCCGATAAGCCTTGATCAGGGAAGGCAGTGCTTCAGGCACCCCAGAGAGAACGGTTTTGTTGCCATCCTTTTCCTTTCTCTTGATCTGCTCCCATGTCTGTAGGACACCGTCCACGCTATCGGGTTTCTCTTCCTGGGCTTTCCCCGCATCGCTTCCGTCTGTACGCTTCCACCCCGTCCAGTCGATGAACGGATGCCTGAACATAAGTTTGTCGGCTTCCTGGTTGCAAACATCAGCAATATCAAACTGTGAGGCCTCGTTGCCAAGGATGGAATAGAAGACCACATGCTCCATGACATCCCCCAATTCCTTGCAGATATTCTTATAGTCGTTCTTCAAGAGGGCATCGCAAAGCTCATACACCTCTTCGATCGTATTGGGCCGAAGGCTTTCGTTGGTCTGCTTCCTGTCCCATGGACACTCCTTCCGGAGCCTTTCCTGAACGTCAAGGAGCCTTCCGAAAGCCTTTATTTTATCTTCTCTACTATGCATATTACATTATTTTAAATGCAAAGATAATTATTTTCAGTGGAATTTTTGTATTTTTGCACCGTGTTTTTTTAAAGATAAGAATTAACAACATATAATAAGAATGGAATTAGCAAGTAAGTACGACCCCAACGAAGTGGAGTCGAAATGGTACCAGTATTGGCTGGATCACAAGCTTTTCAGCAGCAAGCCCGATGGAAGAGAACCCTATACGATCGTTATCCCGCCCCCAAACGTGACCGGCGTCTTGCACATGGGGCACATGCTGAACAACACTATTCAAGACATCTTGGTGCGTCGTGCCAGAATGGAAGGTAAGAACGCATGCTGGGTACCGGGTACCGACCACGCTTCGATTGCCACTGAGGCAAAAGTCGTCAACAAGCTTGCCCAAGAAGGCATTAAGAAGACTGACCTGACGCGTGAGCAGTTCTTAGAGCACGCGTGGGACTGGACGCGCGAACATGGTGGCATTATCCTGAAACAGTTGCGCAAGCTCGGTGCAAGCTGTGACTGGGACCGTACTGCCTTTACGATGGATGAGACACGTAGCAAAGGCGTGATCAAGGTCTTCTGCGATCTCTACAACAAAGGATTGATCTACCGTGGCGTCCGAATGGTCAACTGGGACCCGAAGGCACAGACTGCCCTCTCTGACGAAGAGGTGGTCTATAAGGATGAGCACAGCAAGCTTTATTACCTGAAATACCGCGTAGTAGAGCAGGATGGCATCGCCAAGAAAGACGAAGGGAATATCATCCACAAAGACGAGAAAGGCTATTATGCCGTGGTTGCCACCACTCGCCCTGAGACCATCATGGGTGATACCGCCATGTGCATCAACCCCAAGGACGTGAAGAATACTTGGCTGAAAGGAAAGCATGTGATCGTCCCACTCGTGAACCGGGAGATTCCCGTGATCGAGGACGAATACGTAGATATCGAGTTCGGTACGGGATGTCTGAAGGTCACCCCAGCCCACGATGTCAACGACCATGCCTTAGGGCTCAAGCACGGATTGGAGACAATCGACATCTTCAACGATAACGGCACGATCTCTGAGGCTGCTGGCATGTATGTAGGGCAAGACCGCATGGACGTGAGGAAGCAGATCGCCATCGATCTCGACAAGGCAGGGCTCTTGGAAAAGGTCGAGGACTATGACAATAAGGTGGGATTCTCAGAGCGCACCAACGTGCCTATCGAGCCGAAGCTCTCTACCCAGTGGTTCCTGAAGATGCAGCACTTCGCTGACATCGCCCTTCCCCCTGTGATGAATGACGATATACAGTTCTATCCACCCAAGTACAAGAATACCTATCGACATTGGCTGGAGAATATCAAGGACTGGTGTATCAGCCGTCAGCTATGGTGGGGACATCGCATTCCGGCTTACTACTTCAACCTCAATGGCAAGAAGGAGGTTGTCGTGGCAGAGACACCTGAGGATGCCTTGACGAAGGCCCAGGCAAAGGATGCCACGCTAAAGGCAGAAGACCTGCAGCAGGATCCCGACTGCTTGGACACCTGGTTCTCCAGTTGGTTGTGGCCCATCTCCGTGTTTGATGGCATCAACCATCCCGACAATGAGGAAATCCAATATTATTACCCGACATCAGACTTAGTGACCGGTCCCGACATCATCTTCTTCTGGGTAGCCCGGATGATCATGGCAGGATACGAGTATAGGGGCAAGATGCCGTTCAAGCATGTTTATTTCACTGGCATTGTCCGTGACAAGTTAGGCAGGAAGATGAGCAAGAGCTTAGGCAACTCCCCCGACCCCATCATGCTCATTGACAAATACGGCGCTGATGGAGTACGGATGGGAATGATGTTAGCTGCCCCTGCAGGCAATGACATTCTCTTCGACGAGGCTCTTTGCGAGCAAGGCAGGAATTTCAACAACAAGATTTGGAATGCCTTCCGTCTCGTCAAAGGCTGGGAGGTAGCAGAAACCCCGCAGCCCAAAGCCGGGAAAATCGCTGTCGACTGGTTCGAGGCAAAGCTGAGAATAGTAAACGAGGAGGTTGACGACCTCTTCTCCAAATATCGCATTTCTGAAGCCTTGATGGCTGTCTACCGTCTTTTCTGGGATGAGTTCTCCAGTTGGTATTTGGAGATGGTCAAGCCCGCTTATGGCTCTCCGATCGACAAGACGACCTACGAAGCGACCCTCCGTTTCTTTGATTCACTCCTGAAGATGCTCCATCCCTTTATGCCATTTATCACGGAAGAGTTATGGCAGCACCTCTATGACC
>CAJLYG010000084.1 GCA_905210845.1 uncultured Prevotella sp. | reverse complement strand
CTCCTTCACCATTCCCCGATGTATGGGAAGTCCTTTTTTGAATATAATGTCGAGAACCGTCTCGCCAATACCTATTACTTTACGCATCCTTTTTTATGTTTGATGTGCAAATATCTGAATTTTTAATCAAATAACAAAGTAAAAATTGTTATTTTTGCACCCATCATGAAATATAATACTTATACATTACAGAACGGACTTCGAATCATCCATCAGCCCAGCACTTCTCCGGTGGTCTACTGCGGATATGAAGTGAATGTGGGAGCCCGCGATGAGTGCCCTGGCGAAGAGGGCATGGCACATTTCTGTGAACACATGACCTTTAAAGGAACCACACACCGCAGAGCATGGCATGTCAGGAACTGCCTTGAAAGCGTGGGTGGCAATCTGAATGCTTACACCAACAAAGAGGACACAGTGTACTATGCCACTATCCAAAAAGAACATTTGGGACGCGCCATCGACCTACTCACAGATATCGTCTTCCATAGTACATATCCTCAAAACGAGATCGACAAGGAAGTAGAAGTCATCTGCGATGAGATCGAGATTTACAATGACTCTCCTGCCGACCTAATTTATGACGAATTTGAGAATATCATCTTTGAAGGACATCCCTTAGGACATTATATCTTAGGGGAAGCCCAACAGATCCGTCGTTATACAACAGAGGATGCCCTTCGATTTGTCCATCGTCACTATAGACCGGACAATGCCATTTTCTTCGTATCTGGTGATGTAGATTTCAAGAGGGTAATCAAGCTGTTAAAAAGCGCAACGATCGACCTACACCCATCCCAGTCTTTAGCAGCAGATGTACTTCCAGCGATCCCTTCTTATCAGGCGAAGGAGGTCATCAAAGATCTGGGTACCCATCAGGCACATGTCATGATCGGCACCAGAGGCTATGATGTACACCATCCACATAGGATTGCCCTCTACTTACTGAACAATATTTTAGGAGGGCCCGGTATGAATGCGCGTTTGAACGTATCACTCCGCGAACATCACGGGCTTGTCTATACGGTAGAAGGCGTGATGTTCAGCTATAGTGACACAGGAGTATGGGGCATCT
This sequence comes from uncultured Prevotella sp., assembly GCA_905210845.1. GTDB lineage: Bacteria > Bacteroidota > Bacteroidia > Bacteroidales > Bacteroidaceae > Prevotella. Next base: position 10,447 of record CAJLYG010000084.1, on the reverse strand, counting down.
ATTTTGGATGCGATCCCCAAGACATTGACAAATGTAAAAGGTTAGTCCGGAAAGAACTGGATAAGATGATGGAAAAGTCTCTGACAGAGGCACAATTGCGCGCAGCCAAGAAACAGATCAAAGGACAGATTGCTGTGACTTGCGACAACCGGGAGAATTTCGCATTAGACTTCGGGAAGAGTTTCTTGCACTATGGCTGGGAACAAGATATCATCCATCTCTACCAAGAAATCGACGCGGTCACTGCCGAAGAGATCCAGCAAGTGGCTCAGGACCTCTTTGTCAAAGACCGACTGACAACCCTTACCTTTGAATAACATTGCCTTACATGGATGTCATCTCAGTAAATGATAGTTCCCACCTGCCAAAGCAGTGAGTACCCCCTTCATCTCTAAGTTAAACAATATGACTGTCAACTTATGAATGGGGATACCCGTTTGGACAGTCAAAAGACTGATTTGCAGGTCGTTATTCTTCTGTAAGACATCCACGACACGTTGCTCATCGCCATTGAGCTGGGGAAACAGTTGTCGTTCGATTCCCTTTTGCCGGGCATCTTCCAACTGTTGGTCACCCAACCACCCCATTCCCTTCACAAAATCATCGGCGCTTGTGATCAGTCCCGCTCCATTGTCACGGATAAGACGATTGCAGCCCTCACTATACGTAGCACCTACAGCTCCAGGGAAGGCAAACACATCCCGGTCATAGCTTCTGGCAATATCCGCAGTGATGAGCCCTCCCCCATGAGCAGCACTCTCCACTAAGATACAAGCATCAGAAATACCAGCCACGATACGATTCCGCCTAACGAAGTTGATCTTGTCCGCATTGGTATGCGTCATAAACTCAGTCAGAAGCCCTCCGTGTGAGAGCATCTCTATCGCCGTTTTCCTGTGTGCGGAAGGATAGAGATAGTCCAATCCATGTGCTAACACCCCGATAGTCTCAAAACCGTTCTTTAACGCATTCCGGTGGGCGTTGATGTCCACGCCATACGCCAATCCGCTAACGATAAGCACCTGTGGGCAATAGAGCCTAAGGTCCTGGATAAAGTGACGAATGAGATCCACTCCATAAGGGGTGCAATGGCGCGCTCCAACAATGTTAATAACCTTGGCTTGATTGAGGTCGGCACTCCCTCGGTAGAACAGCATTAAAGGAGCATCCGGGCATTCCCGCAACCTTTGCGGATATCGGTCATCATTCATGCACAAAGGCAGGATATGATGCTGCTGGTCGTACTCATATTCTGCGACCGCCAGGCGCAGAGGCTCACTGACATCCCGGAACGCTTCTACCAACCGGGGAGAAGCGTCGGGAAGAATATCCCGGATATCCTGCCGGTGCTCCATGACCGCTGATGCAGACCCTAATCTCCGATACAGCTCCAACAATCCAGCCAGGTTAAAATAATTTATCCGGGTAAGTGCTATGGTATTGATAATCTCTTGGGCATCCATGTCATTCTTGCTGATGAAGATATTTGGCAAAAGCGCGATCATACTCCTCACTGTTGCCTAATTTACCGTTAATCAAGCAAACCAATTCCACTTTGCTGCGGAAGCACAGTTTCTCATCATTGGCGCGATAGATATCTTGATGAAAGACATACCTCAGCCCATCTTTTTCCAATGCAAGACGGGAGAGGAAAACATCATCACAACGGAGCGGGGTCTTAAACTGGAGGTTCATCCGTGCCACCACTGCATCAACCCCTTTCTCGTGCATCTTGGCGAAACTAAGTCCTGTTGCCAACAAGAACTGATGACGAGTGTGTTCAATGTAATGCAAATAGTTGGCATTGTTGACAATTCCCTGGATGTCGCATTCATAGTCACGAACTTCCATCTTTGTTTCAAAAATATAGTCCATCTTATTTCATTTTTAAATATTCATATCCTATGCGGCACCTGAGGCAGTCCCGCTTGTCACAATATTCCTTCTTCAATTGTATCAATGCCTGACTGTCTCCTGCACATTGCACATCCAATCCGCATTCTTTCCACATTCTGACAATATAATTGTTCTCTGCCTTCAACTGTTCCAGGAAGTCAAAGGCACGGTCGCACAGCGTTTCATCCCCATGATGCCGCCCATAGGCAAAGAGCACGGGGATCACCGTATTGATCACCAGCAAATTGAGAGAAAATGGGGAGAGATGCTTCTCATTTTTCTCACTGGTAGAGCCAAATGTGTAATGGGTTTCCCAATAAGGTGTTACTTGGGTACGCAAGAGATTCTCTATGTCAATGATCGTTGTACATTCAATGATCTTGTCAAGCCCTGCCCGACGAGAGCAGTAGAGATGTGCCAGCTGAGAGATACGGATATGCGGAAAATTCTGAGGGCGCAAGCGCAAGAATCTCCAACATGCTACATCAATAGGCTTGAGCTGGAACTTATGGGCAAGATATTGATATTCCGAACGTAGACGGGCGAAGTAGCCCTCGTTGAGCGCGTCCTTCTGATATTTTGGAGGAATGGAGTTCAGCTCCAAGAGTCCTGCCTGACCAAAGAAGATTGCTTCTGTCTGAAAAAGATTATCACGGTGATGGGCTGTAGATGCCAAAGGAATGTTCAAGGCCCATGCCTCAAAAGCATCCCCATTAATGCCAAACCCATAATTGCGTGCTAAAGTAACAAAGTAGGCAGCCACCCACGATCCTCCACACCTTTTTACCCGGTCCAGGATCATGGTCGTTTTTTGTTCCAACCGTTCAGTCTGAAGAGCACTCATCCAACTATGGACCATCAGTGGAGAGAGTGTAGGTATAATCTTGTAACAGGGTGGATATTGCGCGGTAGTAAGCAATTCACGATAATGGTTCCTCACCTGATCAGGCACATCCAAGCGCATCTGAGGGACATCCCTTCCCAAGGACGTCTTAACGTCTGCGTCAATGATTGTTGCTACATGTAGGATGACATTATCATAGTGAGGATCGTGATGGTGGCCGTGCAAATACCAATCGCTTGACTTGTCATGGATTTCGACATTACCAACCCAGAGTGTGCCGCCAATCTTGATTTTGGCGTTAAAGAAGTCAGGACCTGCATTTCGATTATGCAGTCCCGTATCAATCACTTCAACCAACTGTCCATCTGTAGTAGTTAGTACTCCCAGCGGAAATAATTTGTGGCTCCAACAGTAATGTAATAATTGTTCCATAATAGTGGTATGTTTATGGTCACAAAAGTACAAAATTATTCTTGAATACCATGAAAAGAGTACTAAAGAAACGTATAAATTGTATTTTTTAGCCTGAAAATCAACCCAATATGGGTAAAAATACTTACCTTTGCGGGAAATTAATTCGAGTTCATATGAAAATTGCTTTGATAGGCTACGGTAAGATGGGCAAGATGATTGAGCAGATTGCCCTTAGTCGTGGTCATGAAATTGTCAGTATCATCGATATTGATAATCAAGAAGACTTTGATTCTCCTGCATTCGCTTCTGCAGATGTTGCCATTGAATTTACAGCTCCACAAGCTGCCTATGGAAATTACCTAAGGGCTTTCAAGCACCATGTTAAGGTAGTCAGTGGTTCTACAGGCTGGATGAAAGATCATGGGGAGGATGTCAAGAGGATGTGCGCAGAAGGTGGACAGACTTTGTTCTGGGCTTCCAACTTCTCTGTGGGCGTTGCCATTTTCTCTGCCATCAACAAGAAGTTAGCAGAGATCATGAACGGATTTCCCCAGTATCAAGTCTCAATGGTAGAGATCCACCATGTCCATAAATTGGATGCGCCGAGCGGGACAGCCATCACCCTTGCCGAGGATATTATCGAACGACTTGACCGCAAGGATGGATGGGTGAAAGGCATCCAGCAACATGCAGACGGTACGATAACCGGCAGCAATGACGTTGCAGGCGACAAGATCGCCATTGAGAGCATTCGAAGGGATGAGGTACCGGGCATCCACAGTATTTCCTATGACAGTGAAGCCGACCGGATTACCATCACACATGATGCCCATTCACGCAAGGGCTTTGCCTTGGGAGCTGTACTTGCCGCAGAATACACCTTGAACCATCAGGGATTATTGACTACAAGTGATTTGTTTAAATTCTAATAGCAATGATTGACAAGCAAAAAGCACAGTTGAACATGAAAGTACAATGGCGGAAGTTCCTGATTGTACTGGCACTCTATCTTTTGTTCCTGGTATGGGTAAAGAGCTGGTTAGGTCTCATCGTCGTACCGTTCATTTATGATATATACATTACCAAGAAGATCCGTTGGCAATGGTGGAAAGACGCGGAGCGTCCCGTGCGCTTCATTATGAGCTGGGTGGATGCCTTGGTCTTTGCTTTGGTAGCAGTCTACTTTATCAATCTTTTCTTTTTCCAGAATTATGTGATTCCTTCCTCTTCCCTGGAAAAGAGCCTGTTGACAGGTGATTATCTATTTGTGAGCAAGGTTAGCTACGGACCGCGCATCCCTGAGACGCCTTTGACCATGCCCCTCACGCAACATACCCTCCCTGTCTTCAATTGCAAATCATACATTGAATGGCCCCATTGGAAATACAGACGTGTCAAAGGATTGGGAAATGTCAAACTGAATGACATCGTTGTATTCAACTATCCTGCCGGTGACACGCTGGTGGATGAAGAATCTTATCAGGCTGCTGATTATTATCAGATGGTATATTCCTTCGGCCGGCAGATCTATGAAGAGCAGAACGCTCCCGTGGATGAGTCGGCATTAACACCTTTGCAACAGATTTCTTATTTCAATAAGCTCTATGCTATTGGAAGGCAGTATATCGTTGACAACCCCGTAAAATTCGGATCGATCATCCACCGACCGACTGACCGTCGTGAAAACTACGTCAAGCGTTGTGTAGGATTGCCAGGACAGACCTTGCAGATCAAGAACAGGATCGTTTACTTAGACGGAAAGCCGAACAAGGAACCGGATCAGGTGCAATATAGCTATTATGTAAAGCTAAAGCAGGATATTCCCGAAGACCTGATGCATCAGTTAGGCATATCCATGGAAGACTTGACCAGCCTGAATGAGAATGGCTACATGCCACTGACAAGCACAGCTTTGAAGGCTCTGAAAGCGCGCAAGGATATCGTGAGCAGCATCACTCTGAATACAGATGCTACCACCGGTGACCTGTATCCCTTGAATTCATATACAGGTTGGACGCGTGACAACTATGGTCCAATCTGGATTCCCAAGAAAGGAAAGAGCATCGTCCTGACCCTGAAGAATCTGCCGATCTACGAACGCCCTATCCGCGTCTATGAAGGTAATGACTTGCAAGTAAGGAATGGGAAAATCTATATCAACGGCAAACCAGCCCATAAGTACACGTTCAAAATGGACTACTACTGGATGATGGGAGATAACCGTCATAACAGTGCCGACTCCCGTTACTGGGGATTTGTCCCTGAGGACCATATCGTCGGGAAGCCAATTTTTATCTGGTGGTCACATGACCAAGACCGTCGAGGCTTCAGTGGAATCCGTTGGAGTCGTCTGTTCAAATTTGTAGATAACATCAAATAATAAATGAAAGAAGCGCTCAAGTTTGTGCTGGTGCTTGCAGTCACAATCTTGGTGATATTCATTGTACGCACCTATGCAATTACCATCTATACCGTACCGAACACAATCGCGCAACCTGCGCTGAAAGCCGGTGACCGGGTGATGGTAAACAAACTTGTACGCGACTCTTTCCAAGTGGGAGATATCATCGTATTCTGCAAGGGACAGAACTTTATAGGGCAGATCAAGGCTGTCCCCGGAGATACAGTAAGATGCTATGGGAATCAATATATGATCCCAGGAAGATGTTGCTCCCGTTGCCATTGCGAGATATGTAGGGATTATTTAGTTGTGGTCGGGGGCATGTCCACCTTAGTCCCCTACCAAAATATTGTTGGGAAAGCATATCGCTTATTTAATCTGGGCTTATGGAAATAGCTATACTTTCTTCTGCTTATTTCGGACCTGTGCAGTGGTACCAGAAGCTCAATCGCTATGACAGATGCCTCATTGAGCAATACGACCATTTCATCAAGCAGACTTACCGCAACCGTTGTATTATCATGACGACTCAAGGACCACAGAGCCTGACCATCCCCATTGAGAAATTTGAAGATTTGAAATGCCCGATGAAAGATGTGAAGATCAGCGACCATGGCAATTGGAAGCATCTCCATTGGAATGCATTGATGTCGGCCTATGGAGAGAGTCCGTTCTTTGAATTCTATGCAGATGATATTCGACCTTTCTTTGAGAAGCAATGGAAATATCTCTATGATTTCAACTGGGAGATCACAGAAAAGGTCTGTGAGCTTTTGGACGTACGCCCCCATATAGAGCCTACTGATGAATATCTTGCGGCATGCCGTCATGACTTCCGGGATGTGATCCGCCCCAAGCATCCCCTACCTGACGAAGACTTCCATCCCCAACCCTATTATCAGGTGTATGGACAGAAATATGGATTCGTAGCCAATCTCAGTATCTTAGATTTACTCTTCAATGAAGGCAACGAAGCCATTTTCTATCTATAAACGAGGGAAAAGGCAGAAATCTTTTGTAATTTTGCAGTGAAAATGAAAATCGGAAACATAGAGTTCGGGCATCAGCCCGTCTTCCTGGCACCCATGGAAGACGTCACAGACATCGGGTTCCGCTTACTCTGTAAGCGATATGGAGCCTCAATGGTATATACAGAGTTCGTTAGTGCAGAGGCATTGGTCAGGTCGATACAGGCGACCCTCAAGAAACTGACGATCAGTGACTCTGAGCGCCCCGTAGGAATCCAGATCTATGGCAGGGATGTTGATTCGATGGTTGAGGCGGCCAAGATCGTGGAAGAGGCACATCCCGACATCATCGACCTTAACTTTGGCTGTCCAGTGAAAAAGGTTGCTGGGAAAGGAGCGGGAGCAGGCATGCTCAAGAATATCCCGCTCATGTTAGAGATCACACGGGCTGTTGTCAAAGCCGTGCATACGCCCGTGACTGTAAAGACGCGCTTGGGATGGGACCAAAATCATCTGATCATCACAGAACTTGCCGAACAGCTACAAGACTGTGGCATTCAAGCTCTCACCATCCACGGTAGGACACGTAGCCAGATGTATACAGGTTCTGCCGACTGGACGCTGATAGGGGAAGTAAAGCGGAATCCACGCATCACCATACCTATCATCGGCAATGGGGATATCACCTCGCCAGAACAAGCGAAGGAGGCATTTGAGAGGTATGGCGTTGATGCAGTAATGGTCGGCAGAGCAACGTTTGGACGCCCTTGGATCTTCAAGGAAATCCGGGATTACCTCGACGGGAAAGCACCAGATCCCACCCTTGACCTGAACAAGAAGATAGATATCTTGGAGGAACAGCTCAACATCAATATAGAGAGGATTGATGAGTATCGCGGAATCCTGCATACCCGGCGCCATTTGGCCGCCAGCCCTATCTTCAAGGGTATCCCTGACTTCCGCCAGACTCGAATAGCCATGCTCCGGGCTAATACCGCAGAGGAACTGACACGTATCTTAGAGGATTGCCGTCAGCGCCTTGCCTAAAAGCCACAAAGAGCCATTCCTGATGGACCCATCTTGGCAACGCCTTGGAGATAGGCTATGGACGCATTGCCTTGGGTGAGAACAAATGATCTCTAAAAATAACAAGACCGTATCCTCATTTGTGGTTTTATTTTATTACCTTTGCATCATCATAGAGTAAAAGTCATCATGGACGATTTCGATATCAGAGAAGAAAACTTATCATCCTCGGAAAAAGAATTCGAAAATGCGCTACGACCCCTTCAGTTTGCTGATTTCTGCGGACAGAAAAAGGTAGTAGAGAACTTAGAAGTCTTTGTAGAGGCTGCCAAATACAGAGGAGAACCCTTGGATCACACATTGCTCCATGGTCCTCCTGGTCTCGGCAAGACCACCTTGAGCAATATCATTGCCAATGAGTTAGGAGTAGGTTTCAAGATTACCAGCGGTCCGGTTCTGGACAAGCCTGGTGACCTGGCAGGTATCCTTACTTCATTGGAGCCAAATGACGTGCTGTTTATCGATGAGATCCACCGCCTTTCTCCTGTGGTAGAGGAATATCTTTATTCCGCCATGGAAGACTACCGTATAGACATCATGATCGACAAAGGTCCTTCGGCAAGGTCTATCCAGATTGACCTAAACCCATTCACGCTGATCGGAGCCACGACCAGAAGTGGTCTGCTTACAGCCCCGTTAAGGGCTCGATTCGGCATCAACCTGCACTTGGAATACTATGATCCAGACACGCTAAAGAGAATCATCGAGCGGTCTGCCCATATCCTTCAGGTACCCATTGACGATGAAGCTGCATCGGAGATTTCCCGCCGCTCAAGAGGTACGCCCCGTATTGCCAACGCCCTGCTGCGGAGGGTGCGGGATTTCGCACAGGTGAAAGGCAATGGACGCATCAACACAGAGATTGCCCAAATGGCACTGACCGCCTTGAACATCGACCAATACGGTCTTGACGAGATCGACAACAAGATCCTACTGACCATTATTGACAAGTTCAAGGGTGGACCTGTAGGCATCACCACTATCGCCACAGCCATTGGTGAGGATTCTGGCACCGTTGAGGAAGTGTATGAGCCTTATCTGATCATGGAAGGATTCATCAAGCGGACACCACGAGGCAGAATGGTGACAGAACTTGCTTACCAGCATTTTGGGAGGAACCCATACAGTGGGAATATCATGGAGCCAACATTATTTGACACCTAACCCACATTCTCTGAATTAACGGAAGAAAGTCTTTTTCCCTTATGGGAAAGGGAAGCACATCTTTTAAGCCTTCGGCATCATAATTAATGACAAGTAGATGCCGTAGGCTTAATCAACAAAAATTAGTTAGAAGCACTATATACACATTGCGTACTTTGGACAGAGCTACTATTTTTTTGTTGAATAGATAATAGGCTCATACGTAATTTTTCGCAAAACTCCCCTATACTACCTTCTTTTTTATTCCTAAAAGCTTTGTCTGTGTAGATAGTTGCGCATAACGCATGAGTATGATAAAGATCCCTCCACTCTTTCCAAAGTTCATCATACCTATCAATAGAAGTTTTAAGTAAAGAGACTTTGTTAAAAGGAATTTGCCGACCAGGAGAATAATTTAGCATCATTATCCACATTTGTTCGATCAATTGGTATTTTATCCTCCCATAAGTACATGAGGTTCTAATTGCCTCTATAAGAATACTATCAGAACAATCTAATTGATTTGCCAAAGCTTCTATCTGTTCCCACATAGCCACTGCTTCTTTCTTTTCTTCAAGTACTAACCTTTCAAGGTTCTTTTCATGAATTTCTTTAATAACTTCTCTGTTATCAATCGCAGAAAAGAACTCATCCCTTGTCCACCAAACTTGGTTTGAAGAGTAGCTATTAAGTTGTCCCATCCTAACTGCTTCAATACTAAGCATAGCAATCTTCCGGAAGATATCAGAATTCCAACTATCAAACCCTTTTTCTTTCGCAAATTGATAAAACAGCTCCTTTTCTGATTTAGATGTATCTTGTGCCCATCTGCTTAATACATAGCAATTTAGGTCTGTCCATATCTCATTTTTGATATACGGACCTTGCCATCCTCCTCCATTCGACCACGTCATTATACCATCAACAATTCCAGTATGAAGAATATCTCTTAGGCCACGGGGTTTCTTCTTGCTTCGAAGTTGCCTAGTAACTCTAAACTTTGCCCAATCTATCTCATATTTTGTTTCCGGCCAACCATTAATAACTCCAGATGCTGTGTAATAAGGATGAGCACCCTTTCCATAAGCTTCCATTCTTGATTGTGATTCTATGATTTGATGATGTCGGCCAATTCCTATTGTTGGATTGAACTGACAGTTTCGATGGAAATCACCTTGTTGATACTTGATTGCAAACAATAAATTGGGGTGTGGTTCAATTGAATTTGTTACTTGTAGGTAGAAATCTGAATTACAATGAAAATTATAGCCGAAATCCCATGTCCTATAAAAGAGTTTCTTATTCCTCTTAACACAAACTTCTTCTCTAAGTATTTTTAAGAATAGTATATGGTCTTGAATGGCATTCTTATCACTTATTGGACTACCACCCAGATGATAGGGGGTATCTTGAAGATATGTTTCGCCAAATCTAACAACCAATCCATCAATTTGTGGGAAGGCATCAAAGATCTCTGATATCTGAGCTCTAAGAAGTCTCTGAGTTAATGGATTCTCGATATTTACTTTTCTGGCTCTTTTTCCTGAAGCCGCATCAGTTGCTACCTGTCCAACTCCTGAAATCTGATCCCCATATTTATCCCATATTGATTTGGGGAAAACTAGGAAATCAGTGAAAGGGTATACACAGAGCCCTGCTCTCTTTAATGAATCTAACTTGCCAAGAATGCTCTTC
>CAJLYG010000083.1 GCA_905210845.1 uncultured Prevotella sp. | reverse complement strand
ATTTATATTTTATGACAGATCCAATAGCAGATTATCTGACAAGACTCAGAAATGCGATCATGGCTCATCACCGTGTTGTTGAGGTTCCTGCATCTAACCTGAAGAAGGAAATCACCAAGATTCTCTTTGATAAAGGTTACATCCTGAACTATAAGTTCATTGAGGATGGTCCTCAGGGAACAATTAAGGTCGCCTTGAAGTATGACCCGGCAACGAAGGAAAATGCCATCAAGAAGTTGAAACGTGTCTCAACTCCAGGTCTCCGTAAGTACACTGGATACAAGGACATGCCGCGAGTAATTAACGGATTAGGTATAGCAATTATATCTACATCTAAAGGTGTAATGACAAACAAAGAGGCTGCCGACTTGAAGATTGGCGGTGAGGTTCTTTGCTACGTTTATTAATTGGAGGATTAGAATATGTCAAGAATAGGAAAATTGCCAATTAGTATTCCGTCAGGCGTAACAGTTGCTCAGAAAGATGGTGTCGTGACGGTGAAAGGTCCCAAGGGAGAGCTCTCCCAGAAAGTTGACGCTTCTATCAAGATGAATATCGAGGATGGTCAGATCATATTTGAAGTTGACGAGAACAGTCCAGTAAACTACAAGCAGAAGCAGGCTTTCCATGGTCTGTATCGTGCTTTGGTAAATAACATGGTCATTGGCGTCAGCGAGGGCTATAAGAAGACTATGGAACTTGTCGGCGTAGGTTATCGCGTATCCAATCAAGGTAACCTCATCGAGTTCTCATTGGGTTATACGCACCCCATCTTCCTGCAGCTTCCGAAAGAAGTTAAGGTTGAGACAAAGAGTGAAAGAAACCAGAACCCTATCATAACGTTAGAGTCTTGCGATAAACAATTGCTTGGACTTATTTGTGCAAAAATTCGTTCTTTCCGTATGCCTGAGCCTTACAAAGGAAAAGGTATCTTGTTCCAGGGCGAGGTTATTCGTAGAAAGTCTGGTAAGACTGCTGCAGCTAAGTAATTTTAATTATTTACGATCATGACAACAAAGAAAGAACAAAGAAGACTTAAGATAAAGTTCCGCATTCGCAAAAGCGTGAAGGGAACTGCTGAGCGCCCACGTCTTAGTGTATTCCGCTCTAACAAGCAGATTTACGCTCAGGTTATTAATGATTTGACGGGCAAGACTCTTGCTGCTGCTTCTTCTCTGGGATTGGAAACGATGCCGAAGATCCAGCAGGCACAGAAAGTCGGTGAGTTGATAGCACAAAAGGCTGAGGCTGCTGGCATTACTGCCGTTGTATTCGACCGTAATGGCTATTTGTATCACGGACGTGTGAAGGAATTGGCTGACGCAGCTCGTAAGGGTGGTCTTAAATTTTAAACGATTATGGCAATGAATAAAGTAAAAGTAAATAGTGACGCTGAATTAAAGGATCGCTTGGTTGCTATCAACCGTGTTACGAAGGTAACAAAGGGTGGTCGTACTTTCACATTCGCTGCTATCGTCGTTGTTGGTGACGGTAACGGCGTGATCGGCTACGGATTAGGCAAGGCCGGTGAGGTGACAGCTGCCATCGCCAAAGGTGTAGAGTCAGCAAAGAAGAATCTTTTCAAGGTTCCTGTGATCAAAGGTACTATCCCTCATGAGATGGAAGCGCGTTTCGGTGGAGCTCAGGTATTTCTGAAGCCTGCCGCTGCCGGTACTGGCCTTGTGGCTGGTGGTGCTATGCGTGCTGTTCTGGATAGCTGCGGTATCAAGGATGTCCTTGCTAAATCCAAGGGTTCTTCCAACCCTCACAACTTGGTAAAGGCTACGATTGCGGCCCTGAGCCAGATGCGTGATGCCTACACGGTAGCAGGTACCCGTGGCATCGATATGAACAAAGTGTTTAACGGATAAAGGAGATATTGACAATGGCAACAATTAAAATCAAACAGGTGAAGAGTAGGATTGGTGCTCCTGTAGATCAGAAGCGTACCCTTATTGCTCTCGGCCTTCATAAGATCTCTCAGATTGCTGAGGTTGAAGATACTCCAAGCAACCGTGGCATGATCCGGAAGGTTCGCCATTTGGTAACTGTAGTTGAATAATGAATCTTATAAACAAGGACAATTATGAAATTAAATAATTTGAAACCAGCAGAGGGCTCTACACATTCCCGTCGTCGTATTGGCCGTGGTCCAGGTTCTGGGCTCGGTGGTACCTCTACCCGTGGACATAAGGGTGCAAAGGCTCGCTCTGGCTATAAGAGAAAGATTGGATTTGAAGGAGGTCAGATGCCTCTGCAGCGTCGTGTGCCAAAGGCTGGATTCAAGAATATCAACCATAGGGAGTATTTCGCTGTTAACTTGTCTACATTACAGTCTTTAGCTGAGAAGAAAAATCTCGCTAAGATTGGTATCGCAGAACTGAAAGAGGCAGGTCTTACCAACGGTAAGGAGCTGGTTAAGGTTCTCGGTAATGGCGAGCTGAAAGCTAAAATCGACGTTGAAGCAAATGCTTTCTCAAAGACTGCTGAAGAGGCAATCAAGGCAGTTGGTGGTAACGCAACTATAATCTAAGTAAATGAAAAAGTTTATTGAGACACTAAAGAACTGTTGGAAGGTGGAGGATTTGCGTCAGCGACTCCTCATCACCCTTCTGTTTACGGCTATTTACCGTTTTGGATCGTTCGTGGTTTTACCAGGTATAAACCCGGGCATGTTACAAAAACTTCAGTCGCAGACCAGTGGCGGACTTATGTCCCTGTTGGACATGTTCTCTGGTGGTGCATTTTCCAATGCGTCCATCTTCGCATTAGGAATCATGCCTTACATCTCAGCTTCTATCGTTATGCAACTTCTTGCTGTGGCTGTACCTTATTTTCAGAAGATGCAGCGTGAGGGCGAGAGTGGCAGAAAGAAGATTAATTGGTATACGAGAATCCTGACTGTCGCCATCTTGGTGTTCCAGGCTCCTTCTTACCTGATCAACTTGAAAATGCAGGCAAGCCAGGCATTGGCTTCCGGCATTTCTTGGTCAGTCTTCATGATCCCTGCCACGATCATCCTTGCAGCAGGTAGTATGTTCATCCTGTGGCTGGGTGAGCGCATTACTGATAAAGGAGTCGGAAATGGAATCTCTTTAATCATTATGATTGGTATCATTGCCCGTTTGCCCCAGGCTTTCGTACAGGAAGTTGGCTCTCGCTTTACGGCGATCAGCGGTGGCGGACTTGTGATGTTTATCGTTGAGATTCTGATTCTTTATGCAGTTGTTTGTGCATCTATTCTTTTGGTGCAAGGAACACGCAAGGTACCTGTACAGTATGCTAAACGCCTTGTAGGTAATAAGCAATATGGTGGTGCTCGTCAGTATATCCCATTGAAGTTGTTCGCAGCTAATGTGATGCCTATCATCTTCGCCCAAGCGTTGATGTTTATACCATTGGCTATCGTTCGTTATCAGACGGAAAACGCAAGTTGGGTGGTACGTTCGCTGATGGATAACCGCAGCTTGTTGTATAATATCATTTACGTGATTTTGGTTATCGCGTTTACGTATTTCTATACGGCAATTACTTTGAATCCTACCCAGATGGCAGAGGACATGAAACGCAATAATGGGTTTATTCCAGGTGTTAAGCCAGGAAAGGACACAGCTGAGTATATCGATACCGTCATGTCTCGAATTACTTTGCCTGGTTCTCTCTTCATTGCGTTTATTGCCATCATGCCAGCCCTCGCTGGACTACTGAACGTTCAGCAGGCATTCTCTCAGTTCTTCGGAGGCACATCGTTGTTGATTCTTGTCGGAGTCGTCATTGACACGCTCCAGCAGATCGAGAGTCATCTTTTGATGCGCCACTACGATGGGCTTCTGAATTCAGGTCATACTCGTGGATCTGTATCTGCATATTAAATTCTGATCTTGCAGAATGATCATATTTCTGAAGACAGAAGATGAAATTGAAGTGACTCGCCCAGCCTGTCAGCTTGCTGATCTAGCATGTGGCGAACTAACGAGAAATATCAAGCCTGGTTTAATGACCCTCCAATTGGATGCCACAACTGAGGAGTTCATACTGGATTATGGAATGATTCCTACCATTCAGAACTTCCTTATCCAGTTGGGGGGTCTTCCTGGCAAGCATCTGTAAAGATCATGGCTATCGAATCCAGGTTGCTGAAATTTTATCATTGTTTGAAGAAGTAGTAAATAGAATCAGAAAATCATTATATATGGCAAAGCAATCCGCAATTGAGCAAGATGGGACTATTGTAGAGTCACTCTCTAATGCGATGTTCCGCGTAGAACTTGAAAATGGAGTCCAGATTATTGCGCATATCTCTGGGAAAATGAGAATGCATTATATTAAGATCCTCCCCGGTGACAAGGTGAAGGTGGAAATGAGCCCCTATGATCTAACCAAGGGCAGAATCGTATTTAGATATAAATAATCAGTATTTTAGATATGAAGACAAGAGCATCATTAAAGAAGCGTACACCCGACTGTAAGATCGTTCGTCGTAAAGGTCGTCTGTTCGTGATCAACAAGAAGAACCCTAAGTATAAAATGCGTCAGGGTTAAGGTTAAAAAAATGTAATTGTGCGTCTAAACAACAATTTATTCGTACCTTTGCATGCTTTTTAGCGCTATGTATTTTATTTTTAATCAATTATTTAATTAAGTAATGGCAATAAGAATTGTTGGAGTAGATTTGCCCCAGAATAAGCGTGGCGAAATCGCATTGACTTATATCTATGGTATAGGTCGAAGTAGTTCAGCAAAGATATTGGATAAGGCGGGCGTAAGCCGCGACCTGAAGGTAAGCGAGTGGTCTGACGACCAGGCAGCCAAAATCCGTGAAATTATCGGTGCTGAATTCAAGGTAGAAGGTGACCTCCGTTCTGAGGTTCAGTTGAATATCAAGCGCCTGATGGATATCGGTTGCTATCGTGGAGTTAGACATCGTAATGGTCTTCCTGTTCGTGGTCAGAGTACGAAGAACAATGCCCGTACCCGTAAAGGTAAGAAGAAGACTGTTGCTAATAAGAAGAAGGCTACTAAGTAATTTTAGGAGAAATTAATTATGGCAAAAAAATCAGCAACATCTAAGAAGAGAAATGTAAGGGTTGATGCTCTTGGTCAGCTCCATGTTCACAGTTCTTTTAATAATATTATTGTTTCCTTAGCAAATAGCGAGGGACAGATTATTTCCTGGTCATCTGCTGGTAAGATGGGCTTTCGTGGTTCTAAGAAGAATACCCCGTATGCTGCCCAGATGGCTGCAGAAGATTGTGCTAAGACAGCTTATGAACTTGGCCTTCGTAAGGTTAAGGCTTATGTTAAGGGTCCCGGTAATGGTCGTGAGAGTGCGATCCGTGCCGTGCATGGCGCAGGCATAGAGGTAACCGAGATTATTGACGTTACTCCATTGCCACATAATGGCTGCCGTCCTCCTAAGCGTCGTCGTGTATAATTGTATTTCATCGTAAGAACATTTTTTTAATATTATGGCTAAGTATATAGGTCCGAAATCTAAAATTGCCCGCCGTTTTGGTGAACCCATCTTCGGCGCTGACAAAGTTTTGTCCAAGAGAAACTTCCCTCCTGGACAGCATGGCAACAACCGTCGCAGAAAACAGTCTGAGTACGCTGTCATGTTGGCAGAGAAGCAGAAAGCTAAGTACACGTATGGTGTGCTTGAGCGTCAGTTCCGTAATATGTTTGAAAAAGCCGCCAAGGCTGAGGGTATTACCGGTGAGGTATTGCTTCAGAACCTTGAAAGCCGTCTTGACAATGTCGTTTTCCGTCTTGGAATCGCTCCTACCCGTGCAGCTGCTCGTCAGTTGGTTGGGCACAAGCACATTACTGTTGACGGGAAGGTTGTTAATATTCCTTCTTACTCAGTGAAGCCGGGTCAGGTGGTAGGCGTTCGTGAGAAGTCTAAGTCTCTCGAAGTGATCGAAGGCGCTTTGGCAGGTTTCAACCACAGCAAATATCCTTGGATCGAGTGGGATGAGAATACTAAGAGCGGTAAGTTCCTGCACAAGCCGGAGCGTGCTGACATCCCAGAGAATATTAAGGAACAGTTAATCGTTGAGTTGTACTCTAAATAAATCATTGAATTAATGGCGATATTAGCATTTCAAAAACCCGATAAAGTTGTAATGTTAGAGGCTAATGACAAATTCGGCAAATTCGAGTTTCGTCCATTGGAGCCTGGCTTTGGCGTTACCATTGGCAATGCCTTGCGCCGCATTCTCCTTTCTTCACTAGAGGGCTATGCTATCAATACCATCCATATCGGTGGCGTTGAGCACGAGTTCTCTTCTGTACCAGGTGTGAAGGAGGATGTTACTAACATTATCTTGAATCTCAAGCAAGTTCGATTCAAGCAAGTAGTAGAAGAATTCGAGAATGAGAAAGTGAGTATCACCGTAGAGAATTCCACCGAATTCAAAGCAGGTGATATCAGTAAGTATCTGACTGGATTTGAAGTGTTAAACCCCGATTTGGTGATTTGCCATTTGGATGCTAAGGCTTCAATGCAGATTGATCTAACGATCAACAAGGGACGTGGCTACGTTTCCGCTGATGAAAATCGTGAGTTCTGCACTGATGTTAATGTCATTCCTATCGATTCTATCTACACCCCAATCCGTAACGTTAAATATACCGTTGAGCCTTATCGTGTTGAGCAGAAGACCGACTACGACAAGCTCTTGATAGAAGTAACGACGGATGGTTCCATTCACCCGAAGGATGCGCTGAAGGAAGCAGCTAAGATCCTTATCTATCACTTCATGTTGTTCTCTGATGAAAAGATCACGTTGGAGAATCCTGATCAGGAGGGCAACCAAGAGTTTGATGAGGAAGTATTACACATGCGCCAGTTGTTGAAGACGAAGCTCGTAGACATGAACCTCTCGGTTCGTGCCCTGAATTGTCTCAAGGCAGCTGATGTAGAGACATTAGGCGATCTTGTACAGTACAATAAGACTGACCTCCTGAAGTTCCGTAACTTTGGTAAGAAATCGCTTTCTGAGCTTGATGATTTGCTCGAAGGTCTGAATCTGTCGTTTGGAACCGATATTTCAAAGTATAAACTGGACAAGGAATAAGTCCGAAATAGAAAAAAGTAAAATGAGACATAATAAAAAATTCAACCATCTGGGTCGTACTGCATCTCATCGTAATGCCATGCTTGCTAACATGGCCATCTCGCTGATCATGCACAAAAGAATCACTACGACCCTTGCCAAGGCTAAGGCTTTGAAAAAATATGTAGAGCCCCTGATCACACGCTCTAAAGACGACACTACCAATTCCCGTCGTGTCGTGTTCCGCTACCTGCAGAACAAGTACGCTGTTACAGAGCTGTTTAAAGAGGTTGCTGCTAAGGTGGCTGATCGTCCCGGTGGTTACACTCGTATCATCAAACTTGGCACTCGCCAGGGCGATGCTGCTCCGATCGCTTTCATCGAGCTTGTTGATTTCGATGAGAACATGGCTAAGACTCCAAAGGCAGCAGCTAAGAAGACACGTCGTAGCCGTAAGTCTGCTCCAAAGACTGCTGAAGAGGCTCCAAAGGCTGAGGCAGCTCAGGATACCCCTGCTGAGACCGCTGCTCCCGCAGAGGCAACAGAGGCACCTAAGGCTGAGTAATCTTGATCACCTGATAGAAAAGTCTCCATCTCACAAGGGTGGAGACTTTTTTTTAGGGATTCCCCTACCTGAATTTAGGGAAAAGGCATTTGAATGGATTGATCTTTGTCCTATCTTTGCACATAGAATATTAAAAGACTCTCGATATGAAAAAGGTTTTGGTTCTTGCAGTCTGCGCGAGCCTGTTGGTGAGCAGCTGTGATACGTATGCCGGAGCGGGTGCTTATGCGGGCTCGACGTTGGGCTCAATTCTTGGATCTGCTATTGGCGGGATCAGTGATGGACCTCGTGGCTCTGATATCGGAACAATTGTAGGAATGGCTGCCGGGGCAGTCATTGGTGGCGCGATTGGGAATGCTGCCGACCAGGCTAAGCAGCGTGATTATGACCAGTACCAATACGACCGTGCTCAGCGGCAGGCTGAACGTTGCCGCCAGGCCCAGGGCAATGTTGAGGGCACTGATGGTAAGGAACACTACGACAGTGGCTTTGATGGCACGAATAGTGGGGATGATCGTATTTATGATTTTAATGGATCGGACTATACCGGGAATTATAGCGCACAGCAACCTACCACTACCATGCCTTCTTCCTCGAGTGTTGAGGATTTGGCTGGAGCCCTTTCTTATACACCGGCATTGGAAATCAGGAACGCCCGCTTCGTGGATGACAATCAGGATAAGATACTGAATGCGGGTGAAGTGTGCAAGGTCATCTTCGAAGTCTATAACTGTGGCAACCAAGTTTTGTACGATATTCAGCCTACAGTGGTGGAGACAACGGGCAACCGTCATATCTTTATCTCCCCAAGCATCCACGTTGAGAAACTTATGCCTGGCAAGGGCATACGCTATACGGCGATTGTCAAGGCTGATAACCGCTTGAAGAAAGGAATGGCTAAAATCTGTGCTTCTGTTGTCCAGGGCAATAAGGCAATCTCAAAGGTTAGCGAGTTTGACGTGCCTACAAGTGCACGGTAGACAGAGTCTATTGACATGCCTCCAAGTGCATGATCAGGAGGTTTATTTCGTAAGGTTATCTTTCCAATTCCTGACCTTATCAAACACTTCCTCCCAGACATTCTTCTTTTCTTTAGCTTCCTTCTTCTGCCTGGTCTGTTGACCACTACTTGGAGGGATCTTGTTGCCATGGTTCTTTGAGGCAACTTTCTTAGAGGCCTTCTTCTCCGGTCGTTTCACCTTGTCGTCGATGGAAAGGCGGTTGGGTTCAGTCTCTGGGCGCTCTTTCCAGTTTTCAATGAAACTGTATCCAGCGTCTGCTACCTCAAAGTCGAGTTCCGGCATCTCTATCGGACTATCATCCCGATAAGGCACGGTCCCTCCCTTTCTCAGCACTTCCACCTCTACGAGCGCGATACCCTGGTTGATGATTCCTAATTCCCGGGCTGCACTCCAAGAAAGGTCAATGATCCTCCCTCGGCTATGCGGTCCACGGTCGGTAACGCGGACAATCACTTCTTTTCCGTTTGCAGGGTTCTTGACTCTCAATAAAGTTCCAAAAGGATAAGTCTTGTGCGCACAGGTCAGGCTGTCGTGGTGTAGTCGCTCCCCACTGCTTGTCCTGGCTCCTGTGGCCCTTTTAGAATAAAAAGACGCTTTACCTCTCTGTTGCGCGAACAGAGGGGTAAAGCTAATCATTGCGACTATTAAAACGATAATACTTCTTCGATATATCACTCTTTGTTTGACATTGGTTCCTAAACGATTCCCTGCGCCATCATGGCATTGGCAACCTTCATGAAACCAGCGATGTTGGCACCTTTGACATAGTCAACATAGCCATCCGGCATCGTGCCATACTTCACACATTGCTCATGGATGGAATGCATAATATAATGCAGTTTCTCATCCACTTCCTTTGCACTCCAGTGCAGACGGATGGAGTTCTGTGTCATCTCCAGTCCAGATGTTGCCACGCCACCAGCATTGACAGCCTTGCCAGGCGCGAACAACTGCTTTGCAGCGATGAATTTCTCAACAGCCTCTGCCGTGCAGCCCATGTTGCTGACTTCTGCCACGCATAAAGGTTTGTTGGCCAAGATCATCTCTGCGTCATCTCCGTTGAGCTCATTCTGCGTAGCGCAGGTCAAGTAGATATCAGCCTTTACCTCCCATGGCTTCTTTCCAGCGATGAACTGGGCACCTTGGTATTTCTCTGCATAAGGAGAGCAAATGTCATTGCCACTTGCACGAAGCTCAAGCATATATTCGTTCTTTTCCCCGCTGATACCTTCTGGATCATAGATATATCCGTCAGGCCCACTGATGGTGATCACCTTCGCGCCTAACTGGGTAGCTTTCTTGACAGCGCCCCATGCGACATTCCCGAATCCACTTACGGCAATGGTCTTGTCCTTGATGTCAATTCCGTGTGTCTGGCACATTTGGTTGACGAAATACAAGGCCCCGAATCCTGTAGCCTCCGGGCGCAGGATGGAACCACCCCATTCAATGCCCTTGCCGGTGAGGACGCCCTCATAGCGATGGGTCAGCTTCTTGTACAGGCCGAAGAGATAGCCGATCTCGCGGCCACCCACGCCGATATCACCGGCAGGAACATCCTCATCAGGACCGATATTGCGATACAGCTCTGTCATGAACGCCTGGCAGAACCGCATGACCTCTGCGTCAGAGCGACCTCTGATCGAGAAATCAGAACCACCTTTTGCACCGCCCATAGGCAGCGTAGTCAGCGCATTCTTGAATGTTTGCTCAAATCCCAAGAACTTCAAGATGGAAAGGTTAACGGAAGAGTGGAAACGCAGCCCGCCCTTGTATGGACCTATTGCACTGTTGAACTGAACGCGATAGCCGATATTGACATGTATTTCTCCCTTGTCATCGACCCATGGGACACGGAACGTAATGATACGCTCTGGCTCAACAAGCCGCTCGATCAACTTAGCTTTTTCAAATTCTGGGTGCTGATTATATACATCTTTAATAGAGATCAACACTTCTTTTACTGCTTGTAAGTACTCAGACTCGCCTGGATGCTTGCGCTCTAAGTCTTGCATGATTCTTTCAACTTCCATAGTAGAATTTTTAATGATTGGTTAGTAATTTACATTTTGTCATATTGACAACGCAAATATAGCCTTTTCTCGTGTATCTACCAAATAAAAATTGGAAAAACTTGCAGAAAAAGTATCATTCTGTCAGATTCCCGTTCTTCCCGTTCTCTACCGGGATTTTGAGATAACGTTGCAAAATAATAAAAAATATTCCACTTTTGCAACTTTATTGCGATGTTTTTTCGTTGTTTGTTATCATTTCAATGGAAAAACTTTATCTTTGCATGACAAACTTAAAGAATCAAATGGAGCAGAAAATACCGCATGAATGGAATAAATTCCTGTTGAAAGATGTGACCTTCGTCAACTTGATGATGCGTCGTATCTATAATGTCTTGATCGTTGCCAACCCTTATGATGCCTTTATGTTGGAGGATGATGGACGGGTGGAGGAGAAAATCTACAATGAATATATGGAGTTGGGATTGCGGTATCCTCCTACCTTTACACAGGTGAGCACAATTGAAGAGGCGGAAAAGGTACTGCAGACCACGAATGTCGACCTCGTCATCTGCATGCCGGGCAACGCCGACAATGATGCCTTTACCGTGGCCCGGTCGATCAAGGCGAAATTCCCCGATATCCACTGCGTGGTGCTGACCCCCTTTTCCCATGGTATCACCAAGAGGATGCAGAATGAGGACCTGTCGATCTTCGACTATGTTTTCTGCTGGTTGGGAAACACCAACCTGATCTTGTCGATCATCAAGCTGATAGAGGACCAGATGAACTTGGAGCATGACGTGGAGGAGGTGGGTGTCCAAATGATCCTTTTGGTGGAGGACAGCATCCGATTCTATAGCTCTGTCTTGCCTAACCTGTATAGCTATATACTCGTGCAAAGCCAGCGCTTCTCCACTGAAGCTTTGAATCGCCATTCTGCTACCATGCGCATGCGGGGACGACCGAAGGTGG
>CAJLYG010000082.1 GCA_905210845.1 uncultured Prevotella sp. | reverse complement strand
GAAATACAAAAGAAACGAAAGTTTATTTTTATTTCCGAGATGCAGCGTATCTTCAAGGTGACAGCCCTAAAGATAAAAACAGCAATAACCATCACAAATGACAGAATACAGTTATTGGTATCTCTTGATGACCTCGGTGAAGGTACTGCAGTACTTACCTTTCTTATATTCGCCAATGCCAGGGATTTCCCCGAAAGTTTCCGGGGTAGTGGGCTTATGGACTGCGAGCGCGTGTAGTACTTTATCCGAAAAGATCATGTAAGGTGGGATATGCTGCGCTTGCGCTAATTGAAGTCGTAGCTCTCGCAATGCCTCGAACAAGTTCTTGTCCTCACGATGCGACGTGGAAAGGTAAGGAATCGTCAGATGGACCTCTGGGAAAGGTCCCCTGGCGGTGGTCCCCACAGGGCGATGAGCCCGATCTGGATCTTTCTTCCGTGGCAAGGATGCGTTTTCTGGCGTGTGGCTGATTTCCACGAGTGTCGCCTTGGTGCGTCCGTAGAGGACATCCATCCCTACCGGAGTGATCTTGACAACGCTTCCTTCGTTGTATGCAACTTCAATATACCCGAGTTGCAGCATCTGCATGAAATATTCCTTCCAGTCTTCCGTGGGGATGTCCGCTCCCACGCCAAACGTCTTGAGATGGTCATATCCATTCCTGCGGATGGCATTTGAGTTTAAGCCACGGAGAATTTCTATGGCTGTCGTATAGCGGATGCTCTGGTTTGTCCTTGCCAAGGCACTCAGGGCTTTTTGTACGAGGATGGTCCCATCGAATCGTCTTGGAGGATTCTCGCAGATATCACAATGCCCGCAGTCATGATCCGTTTGTTCACCGAAATAGTTGAGCAGGATTCTTCGGCGACAAATATTGCTTTCCGCATAGTCGATCATCCTGTCTAATTTCTCTTGGCTGATCTCCCGTTGCCCACTTTTCTCAGCAAATTGCCGAAGTTGGACGATATCACCTAAGGAAGAGAAAAGCACGGTGTCGGCGGGAGCCCCATCCCGTCCAGCCCGCCCAATTTCCTGGTAGAAGTTCTCAATGCTTTTAGGCATGTTATAATGGAAGACGAAACGCACGTTGCTCTTGTCAATGCCCATGCCAAAGGCAATGGTGGCACAGACCACTTGGATGCTGTCGTCCTTGAATTGCTGTTGTACCCGTTCCCGTTCGTCATGCTCCATGCCTGCATGATAGAAGCAAGCACGAATGCCTTTTGCCCTCAGGCTTGAGGCAATCGTCTCCGTCGTTTTCCTACTTAGGCAATAGATGATGCCCGCATCTCCTGGGTGGAGTCGGATATAGCTGATCATGTATCGCAGCTTGTTTGCTTTCTTCGATTCTTTTATTACTTTCAGCGATAAATTTGGCCTATCGAAAGAAGAAATAAAAACATGTTCTCTTTTTTCAATACTTACATTTAGGCGTAATTGTTTTACAATATCCTCCCTTGTGATTTTGTCTGCTGTAGCCGTCAATGCCATAATGGGTACATGGGGAAATCGCTCGTGCAAGATATTGAGCTGGGTGTATTCTGGTCGGAAGTCATGTCCCCATTGACTGATACAATGTGCCTCATCGATGGCAAAGAGACTGATTTTGAGGTTGTTAAAAAGGAATGCAATTTCAGATAACAATTTTTCGGGTGAGACATAGACCAGTTTTAGGTCGCCTGACAAGCACCGCCGCCTGATCATGACATCCTCATTGCTGTCGTTTCCACTATTCAGGGCCTCCGCCGGGATCCCATTTGCCTTGAGTGCGTCCACTTGGTCTTTCATCAAACTGATCAAGGGGGAGACCACGATGGCAGTACCCTTCATGGCGAGGGCAGGGATCTGATAGCAGATACTCTTTCCCCCGCCTGTGGGCATTAACACCAGACAGTCGTTTCCTCGTATAACGTCGTCGATAATTTGCTCTTGGTTAGGACGAAAGCTATCGTAACCGTAGTACTTTTTAAGGTAATCCTTTGCATTCATACTTATACTTTGTTACAAAAATAGTATTTTTTTAGAAAATAACTGTTTAAATATTTGATTATTTCAAATTATTTCCCTAAATTTGCAAGCGAAGAAGGTGAATGTTTTATAAGTTCAACTATGGCAAAGTATAATATTACAGAAAAAAAAGAGAAAGAGGCTGCTTATCGTACCTTAGTAAGTCCGAGATTGATGGACGAGCTTAAAGAGAAGATTCTTGATATTATCCTTATTCAGAAAAAGTATAAGGATAAAGATTATTCTGCCAAGAGGTTGGCTGAAGATCTGGGTACCAACACACGTTACATATCCGCTGTGGTGAATGTGCGCTTTCACATGAACTACACCTCTTTTGTAAATAAGTACAGAATAGAGGAGGCAATGACCCTTTTGGTTGACAAGCGCTATCAGGACTTGAACATGGAGGATATCTCTGATATGGTTGGGTTCTCTAACCGACAGTCGTTCTATGCGTCTTTCTACAAGGTGAATGGATGTACTCCGCGCGACTATAAGCTGCGCCTTTTGAAACAACATCCTTCCTTGTTGGAAAAGCCTAAGAAAAGAGGACGTAAGCCGGGGACGAAGAACAAAGCAAGAATAGTAGCAGAGTAAGGCATGCAGCAAGATTTCAATTACTCAGACGAGCGGTTTGCTGACTTACAGATGCTCCGTTATCGACTGAAGGGATTCGAGGAACTCACTGCACAACAAAAAATCTATATCTATTTTTTGGCAAAGGCTACCTTGTCTGGTCGTGACATTACCACCGATCAGATGGGTAAGTATAATCTACGTATCCGTAAAACCCTTGAGGCGGTTTATACGGGATACAGAGGTTCTCGCAATGATAGTGACTATAAAGCCTTAGAGGTATACCTGAAAAGGGTATGGTTTTCCAATGGCATTTATCACCACTATGGTTGCGAGAAATTTTTGCCCGACTTCTCAAGGTCGTTCCTACAGGAGGCAATCCGCCATTTAGACCCATCATCCCTTCCTCTACGTCCCCATGAGACCGTAGAAGACTTATGCCATGAACTTCTTCCCGTTATCTTTGATGCAAGCCTATTGCCTAAGCGAGTGAACCAAGCAGATGGTGAGGATCTTGTGCTGACCTCGGCATGTAATTTCTATGAGGGGGTGACACAAGAGGAAGTGGAGGATTTCTATTCCAAGAAAAAGATACCTAATGAGGAGGTATCTCCTTCTTGGGGATTGAACTCAAAGGTCGTGAAAGTACAGGGTAAACTCAAGGAACTGCCTTGGGTCGAGTCTGGACTTTATGGGGGTGCGATTAGGCAAATTATCTACTGGTTGGGGAAAGCGTGGGAGGTAGCTGAGAACCTTCAGCAAAAGAACATTATATCTTTGCTTATAAAATATTATAAGACAGGAGACTTAAGGCTCTTCGACCAATACTCCATTGAATGGTTGAAAGAACAAGATGGAAGCGTTGACTTTATCAATGGATTCATTGAGGTATATGGCGATCCTTTAGGACTGAAAGGGAGTTGGGAAGGTATCGTGGAATACAAGGATTGGGAAGCAACCCGTCGCACGCAGCTCATTTGCCAGAACGCACAATGGTTCGAGGATCACTCTCCTGTAGACCCGCAGTTTCGCAAACCGAAGGTGAAGGGCGTCTCGGCGCATGTGATTAACGCCGCCATGTTGGGTGGGGACAATTATCCCTCGTCTGCCATAGGAATCAATCTCCCCAATGCCGACTGGATCCGCTCCCGCTATGGTTCGAAAAGCGTGACCATCGGTAACCTGATAGAAGCCTACAACAAGGCTGCCCATGGAAACGGATTCCGGGAGGAGTTCGTCCTTCCTGACAAACAGTTGCTCGACAAGATCGAAAGATATGCGGATCGCTGTGATGACTTGCATACAGATCTCCATGAATGCCTTGGACATGGGAGCGGTAGGTTGCTCCCGGGGACAGATCCTGACGCCTTGAAAGCCTATGGCAGTACGATAGAGGAAGCGCGCGCTGACTTGTTTGGATTGTATTACATTGCCGATCCTAAGCTGGTGGAATTGGGACTGCTTCCTGATGAAACGGCTTATCAGGCTCAATATGATACCTATATGATGAATGGACTTATGACACAGCTGATCCGTATTAAGCCTGGGCATCAAATCGAAGAGGCACACATGCGCAACCGGGCATTGATCGCGTACTGGGCATTGGACCTATGTGAAAAGCATGAAGTGGAGATCGTCAAGATAGACGGGAAGTCGTATGTCCGCATTCATGACTACCCTGCCTTGCGTGCCATCTTTGGCAAGGAACTGAAGGAGATCCAACGTATCAAGAGCGAGGGAGACTTTGAACGGGCAAGATATCTCGTTGAGAAATATGCAGTAAAGGTTGATCCTTGCCTGCACCAGGAAATGTTAGATAGATATGAGAAGTTAAACTTGGCACCATACAAGGGTTTTATTAATCCTTGGATGAAACCTGTTTATCATGCTAACAATGAAATAGTTGACATTCAACTTGACTATACGGAAAGCTATGCTCATCAGATGCTGAGATACAGTAACGAATACGGATGGCTATGACAGACGAAAAGAAAGAGAAACTCAATGAAATCAAGCGGTCGTTCCGGTTGATGATGAACGGACCTTCTTCTCAGTCGATGCGGGAGAAGGGATTGGATTATAAGGTTAATTGGGGAGTTCCATTTCCTATGTTGAAACAGATGGCACAGGAATACGGCAAGGATTATGACTTAGCGATTGAACTGTGGAAAGAAGATATCCGTGAGTGCAAGATCCTCGCTACGTTGATGATGCCGGCAGACCGGATGCTGCCAGAGATCACGGATTTGTGGATGGAACAGACCACATCACAGGAAATAGCAGAATTGGCAGCCTTCAACCTATACCAATATCTCGATTATGCCCCTGTCCTTGCATACGAATGGATCGCTTCAGACAAAGTCCTTTATCAGATCTGTGGGTATTGCGTGCTATCTCGACTGTTTATGCAGGGGAAGGAACCTAACGAGCGGGGTATCAATGAGTTTATAGACCAAGCTATCACCGCCCTGCAAAGTGATTCCGTGGGAGTCAAGCATGCAGCTGCCACCTGTATCCAGCGTTTTGCGGATTTAGGAGAGGAGTATGAGCGGATCGTTAGGAAGGCGTTAAAACCATACCATTTAGATTTTTTTTAAAGGAACCCTTGCCATATATGGATAAAAAGTTGTACTTTTGTAGGGATAATATGGCAAGGTTCTATGAAAGAGAATATCAAGATTGCAGCCCGTCGAATCCTCGATTCCTATTTGGAGACTAACCATCATAGGAAGACCGCGGAAAGATATGCAATACTCGATGCCGTCTTTGGCATGGAGCGTCTGTTCTCTATTGATGAATTGGGGGAATGCTTGGCTAAGGGCAACTTCATTGTCAGCCGTGCAACGCTTTATAATACGATGCGCTTGTTCATTGATTTGCATATTGTCGTCCGCCTGAATTTGATGAATGCCACGATGTATCAAGCGTCGCTCAATCAATCGAACCATTGTCACCAAGTCTGTACGGTTTGTGGGAAAATCACGGAAATCAATTCCTCTTCCATCCTCAAAGCCGTAGAGAATACACGCCTGAAGCGCTTTCGGAAGGACAGTTTCTCATTGTTTATCTATGGGGTCTGCAGCGCATGCCAAGCAAAAATGACACGGAAGAAAAGTATCGAAAGGAAATCAAAAGTCGAATGATATGAATATAGGTAAAGTAGATGTCCTGCTCGGTTTACAGTGGGGCGATGAAGGTAAAGGGAAAGTCGTGGATGTGTTGACACCCAAGTATGACGTTGTTGCCCGTTTCCAAGGTGGTCCGAATGCGGGCCATACACTTGAGTTCGAAGGCCAGAAGTATGTCCTCCGTAGTATTCCTTCCGGAATTTTCCAGGGTGGGAAGGTGAACATTATTGGCAATGGGGTTGTCCTGGCTCCTGATCTTTTCATGGAAGAGGCAAAGGAACTGGAAAAGAATGGGCACGAGCTAAAAAGCCGCTTGTATATTTCCAAGAAAGCCCATTTGATCATGCCTACTCACCGTGTCTTGGACAAGGCTTACGAGGCGGCAAAAGGAAAGAACAAAGTTGGGACAACTGGAAAGGGAATCGGCCCGACTTATACAGACAAGGTGAGTCGTAACGGTTTACGCGTAGGGGACATCTTGGATCATTTCGAGGAGAAATATGCTGCCCACAAAGCCCGTCACGAAAGGATACTGAAGGCATTGAACTATACAGATTATGATATCAGCGAGGTCGAGAAGAAATGGATGGAGGGCGTTGCCTATCTGAAGCAATTCCCGATCGTGGACAGTGAGCATGAGATCCATAAACTGCTGAAGTCGGGTAAGAACATTCTATGTGAAGGCGCCCAAGGAACCATGCTTGATGTGGATTTCGGCAGCTATCCTTTTGTGACCTCTTCCAACACGATATGCGCAGGCGCGTGTGTCGGACTGGGCATCGGCCCGAACAAGGTAGGGAACGTCTATGGGATCATGAAAGCTTACTGCACACGCGTAGGGGCAGGTCCATTCCCTACAGAGCTCTTTGATGAGACAGGAAGTAGGATCCGTGCACTTGGACATGAATATGGCGCTGTGACAGGTCGCGAACGCCGTTGCGGTTGGATTGACCTGGTACAGTTGCGGTATAGCATTATGGTGGATGGCGTGACAGAGCTGATCATGATGAAGAGTGATGTGCTTGACGACTTCGACACCATCAAGGCCTGTGTGGCATATAAGCAGAAGGATGGGACCATCACCCGGGACTTCCCGTATGAGATAGACGACGTTGAGCCCATCTATCAGGAATTGCCGGGCTGGAAGACCGACATGACCCAGTTTACTTCTGAGGACCAATTCCCAAAGGCTTTTAAGGATTATATCCAATTCCTTGAATCAGAGTTGGAAACTCCAATCAAGATCATCTCCATTGGACCTGATCGTGAACAAACAATCGTAAGAAAGTAATTGCAAATGGCACAGAAACCCAATATACCCAAAGGAACCAGAGATTTCTCGCCGATTGAGATGGCGAAAAGAAACTATATCTTCAACACGATTAAGGATGTGTATGCCTTATATGGCTTCCAGCAGATCGAGACTCCTGCCATGGAGACCTTGCACACCTTAATGGGCAAATATGGTGAAGAAGGGGATAAACTGTTGTTTAAGGTGCTGAATTCTGGGGACTACCTGAGCAAGGTATCCGACGAAGAACTGAAAGAGCGAAACTCCTTACACCTGGCAGCCTTGCTGTGTGAGAAAGGACTTCGCTATGACCTGACCGTCCCGTTCGCCCGCTATGTGGTGATGCACCGCGATGAGCTGCAATTGCCTTTCAAGCGGTATCAGATACAGCCGGTATGGAGAGCTGACCGCCCTCAGAAAGGTCGGTACCGGGAGTTCTATCAGTGCGATGCAGACGTGGTAGGGTCGGATTCCCTGCTCAACGAGGTGGAACTCATGCAAATCGTGGATACTGTATTCTCGAAGTTCGGCATTCGCGTGCAAATCAAGATCAACAACCGAAAGATACTCACGGGAATGGCGGAGGTCATTGGGGCTGCAGACAAGATCGTGGACATCACGGTTGCTATTGACAAATTGGACAAGATCGGACTGGAGAATGTCAATGCTGAGCTGAGAGAAAATGGCATCAGCGAGGATGCCATCGAGAAGCTGCAACCTATTATCACGATGAGTGGCTCGAATGACGAGAAGTTGGCTACCATCGCCAATGTCCTCGGGCAATCCGAGACGGGCTTAAAAGGAGTGGAGGAAACGACATTTATCTTGGACACGTTGAAGAAGGTAGGACTGAAGAACGAGATCCAGTTTGACCTGACCTTGGCGCGGGGCTTGAACTATTATACGGGCGCGATCTTCGAAGTAAAAGCTTTGGACACTCCCATGGGCAGTATCACGGGAGGAGGTCGGTACGATAACTTGACCGGGATATTCGGTATGCCAGGATTGAGTGGGGTAGGGATCAGCTTTGGAGCTGACCGTATCTATGATGTCCTCAATACCCTTGACCTCTATCCTCAAGAAACAGTGACGGCTACCCAAGTGCTCTTCATCAATTTCGGAGAGAAAGAGACCGACTATTGCCTTCCTATCGTTGCCCAATGCCGCGCCGCAGGTATCCGAACCGAAATCTTCCCAGACAAGGCAAAGATGAAAAAGCAGATGAATTATGCGAATGCCAAACAGATCCCATACGTGGTTCTTGCTGGCGAGAATGAGATCAATGCCGGAAAGGTTACCCTAAAGAACATGACTACAGGAGAACAGACTTTAGTCAGTCCAGAGGAATTGATTAAGGCTGTTCAATAGGAACGGACGATCATCAAGACGACAATATTTATCTGTCGGACATGAGACAAGGGGGAAGAGAATGACCTGCCCCCTTGTCTTTTACAACTACAAAGTACATCACATGAAAAAACAATCTACTATTTTATTCCTATTGATGGTGGCAGGGATCCTGATGTCCTCAAAGCCCAAACATACTATATTTATTATTGGCGACTCGACGGCAGCCAATAAAGACATCCGTAATGGAAATCCGGAACGGGGATGGGGAATGGTCCTGCAAGGCTGCTTCGATGAACGCATCCTCATTGATAACCACGCCGTGAATGGTCGCTCCAGCAAGAGCTTCCTGGATGAAGGAAGATGGAAAAACGTCTATGACAAGATCAAGCCTGGGGATTATGTCTTGATCCAGTTCGGGCATAATGACGAGAAACCCAGCCCGGCTCGTCATACGGATCCGGGTTCTACCTTTGATGAGAACCTACGACTGTATGTCCGGCAAACACGGGAAAAAGGAGGGATACCTGTATTGCTGAATGCCGTCGTCCGTCGGAATTTCTTTCGGAAAACAGATTCTTCTATCGAGGATGAATCCCTTCGCCAGACAACATACCAAGGCGAGAACGTGAATAGCGACACGTTGATAGACACGCACGGTGCCTATCTGGATTCTCCAAGGAGGGTCGCGCAGGAGATGGATGTCCCTTTTGTAAATGCCAATAAGATTACTCATGACATAGAGCAAGGCATGGGGATCGTTGGGTCACGCAAACTGCACATGTGGCTCTTGCCGGGAGAGTTCCCAGCCATTCCACAAGGTCGACAAGACAATACACATTATAATATATATGGTGCCCATATCGTAGCCAATGCGTTAGCTGATGAAATCGGTAGGCAAGTGCCTGCCTTGAGAAAATACGTTCGCCACTATGACTATGTCGTTTCAGGACTTGGCAGAGGGAATTACATGACATTGCAGGAGGCTGTTGATGCAGTCCCGCCTGGCTCTAAGGCAACAATCCTCGTGTTGGATGGGACCTGGGCGAAACCGAGAATCCTTGCCGACAAGAAGATTAAATGGGTGACCTTTTCATCCGTGGTGATTCAGTAAAAGACTGTTGTCCATGGTATCAAAGGTAAATATTTGGAAAAATTATCAATTCGAATTGTAATTTTTACAAATATATTTGGCGGAATCAAATATAGTTATTACCTTTGCGTCGGATTAAGAAATAAAGAGAATGGTAGAACAAGAAGCATACGAGAGACTCATGGAATGTGGAGTACGTCCATCCGTACAGCGGTTGGCTATTGTGGAGT
Organism: uncultured Prevotella sp.; assembly: GCA_905210845.1. Taxonomy (GTDB): domain Bacteria; phylum Bacteroidota; class Bacteroidia; order Bacteroidales; family Bacteroidaceae; genus Prevotella. The sequence continues at coordinate 1,981 of CAJLYG010000082.1, read as the reverse complement.
TTTTATTGACCCATGCAACCCATCCGACCGTGGAAGATGTTTATCAAGGATTATGTACGAAGATTCCCACGTTGAGTCGTACGACAGTTTATAATACGCTGCGCTTGTTGTCCGAACATCATGCTGCGCAGATGCTGACGATTGATGATCACCGTGTTTGTTATGACGGGAATGTGAACCCTCACGTTCACTTCTTTTGCAAGAACTGCGGTAAGGTCTATGATCTGTTTGACATCGAGGCCCCAGCCATAAAAGGGGTGCAGAATATTGGGGGGCACATGGTAGATGAGATTCAGTTATACTATAAAGGCATTTGCGAGCATTGCATGGAATCAAAGAAATTCGATTGATAACTTTTAAAATAAAAACATTATGAAGAAGAAATTTATTTGTACAGTTTGCGGTTATATTTATGAAGGCACAGAAGCACCAGAACAATGTCCAATTTGTAAGGCTCCTGCAAGCAAGTTCAAGGAGTTGGATGAGCCAGCTGATGCTCCTACTTTCGCTACTGTTCATGTCCTCGGCGCTGCTCGCAAGGAAGGCGCAAACGAGGAGATGATCAAGGATCTGAACGCTCACTTCCACGGAGAGTGCGGTGAGGTTGGCATGTACTTGGCTATGAGTCGCCAAGCTGACCGTGAAGGTTATCCTGAGGTAGCTGAGGCTTTCAAGCGTTACGCTTTCGAGGAAGCTGAACATGCCAGCAAGTTTGCTGAACTTTTAGGTGATGTCCTGAAAGATACCAAGAGCAATCTCGCTGCTCGTATCGAGGCAGAGAAGGGAGCTTGTGAGGATAAGTTCCGCATTGCTAAGAACGCAAAGGCTGCTGGTATGGATGCAACTCATGATACTGTTCATGAAATGGCTAAGGACGAGGCTCGCCACGCAGCAGGCTTCATCGGCCTTTACAACAGATATTTCAAATAATTTATTTGCGAACGTGAGAAGGGCGGGGATTATTTCTCCGCCTTTTTTATCGTATGCTATTGTCTGTAAACGCAATCTGTCAAAGCGTATGAGACAATTGGAGTTGTTCCAGGATAGTCAAGAAGAGGAAGAGAGACGGGAGGTAGGAGCGATCGACCTGAATCCTCTCTTTGAGCGGCTTGCCAAAAGCAAGTTCCGGAGCTCATTTTATCTCAATGCCAAAGATAAAGCGTATATCCAGGAGAAGGGCTGGGAGAAAATAGAGCAGGGAACGCGTGAGACCATCGCGCGTAGACTGGCCCCAGCCGACATTGCCAATGATGGCAAGCAGACGCCCATGCGCCATGGGATCTTCCCTCCGTTCATTGCCCAGCATGCCACAGGTTGTTGCTGCCGTGGTTGTTTGGAGAAATGGCACGGAATACCAAAAGGCCGGTCACTCACCATGAAAGAGCAGCTATACATCACGCGCGTCATCATGGAATGGCTCCGCAGACAATGGGAATAACCGCTTCTGCGCCAAGATGTATCTTTCCGTGTTTTTTTGCATCATATCAATCAATTTTAAGCCCGTTGCTCTCGGTCAGGAGGAGAACTGAGGCTGTGTTGATGGATGGATACCGTGCATGCTGGCGCGTGCCCTTCCGGATGCCGCTCCCCGGCTGCGGCAATGCCGTCTGGTCTTGGCCCTTGCGATGCCCAGTGCCATACCCGATTTTCGGATACGGTGCAAAGATACGTATCTTTTCTGTCCGATGAACTGTGTGAACGCTTTTGCAGTTAGCCAATCTGTGTGTTTCTATGAAAAGAGACAGCAACGCTCTTGGGAAAAACACGCAGCGAAGACATGCACGAAGGAGAAAAGGCCACTCTATAGAGTACTTACTTTGTCCTAATTATGATACATATTTTCCATTTGATGTCCGCCTCTGAGGGACGTCCCAAAAGCCCTTCGAGAACGTTGCACAAGTGAATTGGAAATCCATTTGGAAATGGATCATTATTCGTTCCTAATTGAATCTAAATTGAATGCAAATTCAATATTCGTGCG